>JAQWQH010000153.1 GCA_029244805.1 Flavobacteriales bacterium | reverse complement strand
TATTCTGATCCTGAGTAGATGTGTTGCCATTTCCATCATCATAAGTCCAAGTAACAACGGTATTTCCTTGAGTTGTTATAGGTAAAGTTACATTTTTCGTAACTGTTACTGATGTTACACAATTATCTGTGGCTGTTGGTTCCGCTAGGCTAGTAACTTCGCATTCAGCATTTACATCAGCCAAAGTTATCGCGTCAGCAACCGGAGCTGTTACGTCACCAATAATTATATTCTGATCCTGAGTAGATGTGTTACCATTTCCGTCATCATAAGTCCAAGTAACAACGGTATTTCCTTGAGCAGTTATTGGTAAAGTTACATTTTTCGTAACCGTTACTGATCCTGCACAATTATCAGTAGCTGTTGGTTCCGTTAGGCTAGTAACTTCGAATTCAGCATTTACATCAGCCAAAGTTATTGCGTCGGCAACCGGAGCCGTTACGTCACCAATAATTATATTCTGATCCTGAGCAGATGTGTTACCATTTCCATCATCATAAGTCCAAGTAACAACAGTAGTTCCTTGAGCAGTTATTGGTAAAGTTACATTTTTCGTAACTGTTACTGATGTTACACAATTATCCGTAGCTGATGGTTCCGTTAGGCTAGTAACTTCGCATTCAGCATTTACATCAGCCAAAGTTATCGCGTCAGCAACAGGAGCTGTTGCGTCAACAATAATTATATTCTGATCCTGAGTAGATGTGTTACCATTTCCATCATCATAAGTCCAAGTGACAACAGTAGTTCCTTGAGCAGTTATTGGTAACGTTACATTTTTAGTTACGGTTACTGATGTTGCACAATTATCCGTAGCTGATGGTTCCGCTAGGGCAGTCACATCACATTCAGCATTTACATCGGCCAAAGTTAATGCGTCGGCAACCGGAGCTATTAAGTCACCAATAATTACATTTTGTGTTACAGTAATTGTTGAGCCGATGCCATCATCATAAGTCCAGCTAACAGGAGTTGTTCCTTGCGCTGTTATTGGGAATAATGCAGTAGTTGTTGCAGTTATAGTTCCTAAGCAGTTTGTATATGTTGGAGCAGTTGGTGTTACTGAGCATTCTCCTGTAATTCCAGCCACAGTGTCTAAGGCAAATGTGGCGCCCGTTACTTCAAACAAAGTAGAACCACCTCCAAAATATAGACTGTAACTATTAGCTAGTGTTGAAGATGGGAAAAATGCGAGGTCTTGCAATTCAGATCCATTGGGAATTCCTACTACAAAATCAGTTCCAGTTCCAGTTGTTAAATTGTATTTAGCAATGGTGTCACCGTGGTGAACAAATGCATATTGTCCCGAAGGGTCAATTGCAAAATTTGCAAGTTGCAAACTTAATAAACTGTCGAATGGAACTACCTGATTTAAAGTGTTTAAATCAATGTCAACTTCATAAATTCCAGAATCGTTAGACATGTAGTACATTTTGCTTGTGGCTTCACAATATTCTAAACCGTCATAGCTACCTCCTGGCAAACCGGTAACTACCACAGAGGATGTCCCGGTAGTTGGGTTATATTCATAAATATTTTGTGCCGTGCTGTTTCCGTCGGTCGAGTATATCAATCCGTTTTTTGTAGTCATTCCTGCTTCAAAGCCGGTTGTTGGAGTAACGGTATGTGTTATTATATTTCCATTTGTAACACCCAAGTCATAGGTCGCGTGAATTTCCCCACCCTGAGATTGAAAGTAAATAGTGTCATTTAAAAACTGAATGTCTGTAGCTACATAAGGATGAAATACACTGCTCCAGCCAGTTGTAATCGCTATATTTGTAGCTGTTCCTACATTATCAAAACTCCAAAAATCGTTAGGACTTTGTCCTGAAGCATAAATCAATGAGTTTGCGACATCCGCTGTGAGTTCAGTAATTGTAGATGTTCCCATTGTTCCGAAGCTACTGATGCAATATGGACTTGGAACTGTTTGCAACGAATGAGAGTACGTCTTCTTTAACTGGTTAATGTTCAAGCCGTGATTAATTTTTTCAGTTTCAAACCTCTCAAGGTCCCAATCTCCTTCAAACCCTGTTTTATCATCTGACATCGCTACGTTAAAATAACATATGTCAGTCAGTGATTGAAATAATATTTCACCATTTTTTCCTTCTGCTGCAGAGCATGAAAATATGTTAAGACTTGATGTTTTCTTTAAAATAGTATTCAAAGCATAAAAGGCTCCTATTTGTCGGTTGTTTTTGATAGATGTTGCGTTAACTATTTCATTTCCAATCCTAAATTCTCCTCTGGTTCCGTGAGAAAATATATTAATCGAGCCAATGTTATTAGTCCTACTTATTTTTTGTAGTTTTTGGTTTAGTGTTTCAATATTTTCGTTTCGCTCTAGAACTATAACATGGTGATCGCTTTGTATCGAGGCTATTATGACATCTTTGTCCTTGACGTCTTCATTCAAAACATAAATGCTAGTTGTTCGAAGCATATTATCATTAGCATAGGTATTAGTGATCAAATTTGTTTTCGGCTGCTTGGTTTCCATAGAGCCAAACGATGTAAAGCAGGATAAAGCAATTCCAATTAGTACAATCGATTTTAGATTTTTTCTGTTTCTTAGCATAAGGTTTAGGTTTAGGTTTAGGAAATTAGATAATAATTTTTTGAAAATAGAATCATAGAATGGTTATAGTTCGAAGTGTTTATTTTTACTGATGAATATCCGAAAAATTAATTTGTTTGAAAGAATTTAGTTTTACCTAACTTGATTCGAATGGTTGCGTAAAAGTTGTGCAGTAGTTGTAAATTCCGCTTTTATCTTAAAATTGTTTTAGGTAATCCAAAACAAAAGGAAAATGATCTTTGGGGGCATCTTTATGCGTAAGAATGTTGATATGATCGTAATCGTGTTGGAATCCATTATTCTTTCCCACGATTTGCAATTTGTTAGCTTGATGCTTACCCGTTTCATTTAAAAGTCGTTTTACATCATCTGGATGCCCCAGAAGCTTATCACCTCTTCCTGTTATGTATAAAATAGGAGGGAGCTTCACATTCGCTAATGCTTTTTGGTAATTATAGCCGTCTTCTGGAGAAATCCATTTTTCTTCTTTTACCCAAATATTTGCATCTGCATAATAAGCTGCCGGTTCATTTTCAGTTCCCATCTTCATTTTTTTTGCAGGCAAATAGCCATGTTTTTTAGTCAAATAGGTTCCGTATTTATCCCACATCAAATTAACTCCAATGAATTTTCTCCAACCTTTAATGGCAATTCTTCGTTTGGTGCTGAATGCAATCATTGATTTAATGTTAGGATCTTGCGTTCTCGATAAATAAGCTATCGCTACAACACCGCCCCAGCTATGTGCTCCCAGATGTATTCTTTCTATTCCAGTTTTTTCTCTTACAAATTCAAGGTAAGTAGGTATATCTCTTGTTATTATTTCAAATTGACTATGCTTAAAGTCTTTTTCTACTTTTGGAAAACTTTCACCTTTACCCAGCAAGTCACAAACAAAAACATCAAAGCCATTCTTTGCAAGAAACGGAGCAAACCCTTTCCCTTTTTTAGTGAAAAAGATTCTTCCATCCTCAAAGTATCCATGAATTAAAAAAATAGGAGAACCTCCGGTTTTGGTATAAAAACGATGAATTTTGGATGTCCCCTGATTGAATTTTATGTTGTAGGATTCGTATTTCATGTTTGGTAAAGATACTATTGTAAAATTGTTAGTGAAAATTAGGTGCATTGACTATCCTGAAAATAGCTTTCAGCTAGTTGTACTCGAATTTAAGTGAAAGAGAATATATTTAAAAAAAAAAGGAAACTATTTATGGCTTAACCCAAGAGTATTTTTACTTTTGAGCAACCAAAACAAAAAAAATGAATTTACACGAATTTCAAGGAAAATCGATTTTAGAGAGTTACGGTGTAGCTATACAAAAGGGAATTGTTGTTGATGATGCTTCTCAGACTCTAGACGCGGCAAAGCAACTAACAGCAGAAACAGGTACTGAATGGTATGTAGTTAAAGCTCAGATACATGCTGGTGGTAGAGGTAAAGGGACCATAGAGGAAACGGGTTCTCATGGTGTCGAAATAGCCAAAGGAATTGATAAAGTTGAAGATGTTGTAAAGGGTATTTTAGGCGGACATTTAGAAACTGCTCAAACTAATGGAGTTGGGAAATTGGTTGCTAAAGTGCTTGTTGCTGAAGACGTGTATGCTCCAGATTTTGATAAATGTGAAGAATATTACATGTCCGTATTAATGGATAGGGGTAATGGTAGAAATATCATAATGTACTCTACCGAAGGGGGAATGAATATCGAAGAAGTTGCGGAGAAAACTCCTCATTTGATATTCAAAGAAGAAATTGATCCTAAAGTTGGTTTGCAAGGTTTTCAATGTCGAAAAATTGCTTTTAACCTAGGTTTAAGCGGAAAAGCATTTAAAGAAATGACAAAGTTTGTAAAGTCATTATATGCAGCTTACGAAGGTTGCGATGCTTCTATGTTTGAAATTAATCCAGTTTTAAAAACATGTGCAGATACAATTATAGCTGTTGATTCTAAAGTAACCTTAGATGATAATGCATTATATCGTCATCCGGAATATGCTGCAATGAGAGATGTAACTGAAGAAGATCCTACTGAAGTTGAAGCGGGTGAAGCTGGTTTGAGTTATGTTAATCTAGATGGAAATGTTGGGTGTATGGTGAATGGTGCTGGATTAGCCATGAGTACAATGGATATTATTAAGTTATCGGGTGGAGAACCAGCAAACTTTTTAGATGTTGGGGGTACAGCTGATGCTGAAAGAGTTGAAAAAGCTTTTAACCTCATTCTAAAAGATAAAAATGTTGAAGGTATTTTAGTAAATATTTTTGGAGGAATTGTTAGATGCGACAGAGTGGCTAATGGAATTGTTCAGGCTTATAAAAGCATTGGTAATATTCCAGTTCCAATTATTGTGAGATTACAAGGAACAAATGCTGTTGAAGCAAAAGAGATTATTGATAACTCTGGTTTAAACGTACATTCTGCAATTACATTGCAAGATGCAGCAGACAAGGTGAAAGAAGTTATTATATA
>JAQWQH010000072.1 GCA_029244805.1 Flavobacteriales bacterium | reverse complement strand
ATGGATGAAACCTCTTTAGATGGAACCATTTTCGAAGAACGCGTGGCACATGGTTATTTTGTATTAGCAAAAGCTGCAGGTTTATTCGTTGAACCGAAAAAAGGACCCGTTCTTTTAAATTACGGTATCGATGAATGTAGGTTTACAAAACCCGTTTATGCTGGTGCCACAATAGGTGTTCGTTTTACAGTTAAAGAAAAAATAAACCAAGAAAAAAAAGACGAAGAAGATATAGCAAAAGGAATTGTGAAATTTTTAGTAGACATTTATGATCAAGAAGGCGAAACAGTAGGATTGGCTACGATATTAACTATGGTTAGAAAACTAGATCAATCGAAATAATCAAAACACAATAAAATGAAAAATTTACTAATAGCAGCAATCAGTTCAATCTATTTTCTTTCATCTTGTGCCGTAGATTGCGACACATCTAATCCAGAGGGAGCTGTTAGTTGCTTATGCGAGCTTACTATGGAAGCTGAATACCTTGATGAAGGTAATCAAATAAAAGAAAAAGAGCTTTCGGATAAAATCATTAGAATAGAGTCAGAAATTAGAAAATCTATTGATGCTGGACATTACACAAAAATAGAAGTAATAAATATTGCCAAAAATAGGAATTGTATGATTACAGAATTCCTCATACCCACCGCTACTGATCAATACTAATTTTTAAAAATCCATTAATTGGAATTAGTGGGTTTTTCAGCTGCTTCACCAAAAATCATTTCCCCGATACCTTTCCTTAATAAAAAAATACCGTAGCAACAATTCTTTAAACCTTGGCTGAGCAGAAGCGTAGATTCATAGTATAAAATCAATTATTATGAAAAAAAAATTACTCTACCTCTCAATGTCTTTTTTCTATGTTTCTGCATATAGTCAAGACTCCTTGTTTTCTCAATTAAAATTATCAGAAGAAAAAGTTTTTTACGACACGATAACAGAATTTTGTCTCAGCAGCAATTACGATATACAAACTCAAAGTTTTTCAAATTTAGAAAAATGGGTTAGAACTTATGACCAAATTGGGAATTGTACAAGAGAAGAATATACTCATGAATGGAATGGTTGGTCGAATGGGTACAATAAAACCGCCACTAATTACAACTACGACATTGATAATAACTTATTAGAAGCTGAATTCTATTCATGGGATTCAATTATCAATTCCTGGAATTCTACTGCATCTGCAATCAGAACAAAAACATATAATTTAAACTCTTCCTTGTTAACAGATCAAACTGATACTTATGACACACAAAACCTAATTTACAATACGACTAGTAAGTCACTGAACCAATATGACCTGAATAACAATTTGACAAAACATTCTGTTTATGCATATTCTCAGAGCAACGACTCATTATACCTAAACTATATAAGGGATTATGAATATGATCTAAACAACAATGTTACCATGCAACTTGATTCAAACTATAACCAATGGAACAACCTATGGGAATTAGATAGTATTCTTTACGGCTACGATACTTTTGGAAGATTAACTTCTAAGGAAACTTCCTATAACATGCAAAAAAAGACATATAGCTATGATGCAAATGACAACAATATTCTAGAAATTCATTTTTTATGGGACACATTATCTAACAATTGGGTTTACAACAGTAATGCCTATCCTTCCAGATACGAAAGATTTTACGACGCTAACAACAATCTAATTCAAATACTTGCATATCATTTTGACAATTCGTTTGGGAGCTTTATACCATACAGTGAAATAAATCAATTTTATGACGGTAATAATAACATGATTGAATCTAACGGTTCATTCTTTAATGACACTATAAATGCAATGGAAATTACTAGTAAAACGGAATACACTTTTGATAACACTAACCGAATGATTCAAAGTCATCAGTTCACTTGGGATTCTAATACCAGTGCATGGACAAACAGCTCTTTGTACAATTATGATTTTGACAATAATGACAATGAAATTTACTACGATCATTTATACTGGTCGGGACCTTCAACAGGGTGGGTTTTCTGTTGCAAATTTGAATCCTGCAGTATGCCTTCAACAAATATTAGGGAAAAAGAAACAAAAGACATTTCTATTTTTCCAAACCCAACAACAGATAACATCTATTTAAAAAATGTAACCATTGGAAGTAAAATAGAACTGTATAACACAACCGGAAAGCAACTGGCATCATACAGAACAATTAACGACAACCATTCTATTAATTTAAAGGAAATTGGAGGTAGTGGATTCTACTTATTAAGAATTGAGTCGCCAAACACTGGAGAAATTATAACTAAAAAGGTTATTCTAGAATAACCTTTTAATTCAAAAAAAAGGAATGCTAAATAGCATCCCTTTTAAATTTATCATATTGTTTTTCTACAAACCTAATAAAACTTCATGCGGTTCTTTTGAACCAAAAATAAGTTTAGCAGGATCTTCTAACATTTCTTTTACTTTTACTAAGAAACTTACAGACTCTTTTCCATCAATAATTCTGTGATCGTAGGAAAGTGCTAAATACATAATTGGACGTATTTCTACTTTACCATTAATTGCAACGGGACGTTCTACAATGTTATGCATTCCTAGTATAGCCGATTGAGGTGGATTAATAATAGGTGTACTCAACATAGAACCAAATACACCGCCATTTGTTATGGTAAACGTACCTCCTTCCATATCTTCGATAGCTATTTTTCCATCTCTTGCTTTTATAGCTAATCTTTTGATTTCAGCTTCAATTTCTGCTAAACTCATCCTTTCTGCATTGCGCACTACAGGCACCATCAATCCTTTCGGAGAACTTACCGCAATACCAATATCTGCGTAGTTATGCGCAATCATATTATCGCCATCAATCATTGAATTGACCTGCGGGAATAAATTTAACGCTTCAGTGACAGCTTTTGTAAAAAACGACATAAAGCCGAGATTTACTCCATGTACTTCCTTAAACTGTGCTTTATATTTTTTTCGCAAGTCCATAATTGGCTTCATATCAACTTCGTTGAATGTAGTCAACATTGCTGTTTCATTTTTTACTGCAACCAAACGAGAAGCAATTTTACGACGAAGCATTTTCATCTTTATCGTTTCCTTATCTCTTGTACCTCCCCAACCTTGGGCATTTGAGGCATCTAATCCACCTGCCATAGCAGAAACTACATCTTGTTTTGTAATTCTTCCGTCTTTACCGGAACCGTTAATCATTTGCAAAGGAACATTATTTTCGTCAGCTAATTTTTTGGCAGCAACAGAAGGATGACCCGCAGCATACGTTTCCTTTGCAGGAGAATCTTTCTTAGCAACTGGCATAGGGTCTGGCTTAACCTCAACCTTTACTTCTTCCTCAATAACAGGTGCATCCTCTACTGCAGAATCGAAACCAGCAGGTTTTTCAGCAGCAGTATCAATCAAACAAACAACAGCACCAACGTCAACTGCATCGCCATTTTCTGCTTTTAATGTTATCACCCCGGATTCTTCAGCTGGCAACTCTAAGGTTGCTTTATCTGAATCAACTTCTGCAATAGCTTGATCTTTTTCTACGTAATCACCATCTTCGACCAACCATTCTGCAATCTCCACTTCTGTGATAGATTCTCCTGGACTTGGCACTTTCATTTCTAGTACTGACATTCTCTAATTGTATTAAGTATATTATACTTTTTCTTTTATGTTACTCATTAATTCATCCAAAATAGCTTGTTGGCGTATTGCATGAACTTTTGGGGAACCACTAGCTGGACTTGCTGAATCCAACCTAGAAGCTACTTCCAAATGAACAGTTCTATAGTGTCTCAACATATGTGACCATGCACCCATATTACCGGGTTCTTCTTGAGCCCATATATATTTTGCGTCCTTGCCATATTTGTCGACAATAGCATCTAGTTGCTTATGCGGCACTGGATATAATTGTTCAACTCTAATTACTGCTATGTTTTCTCCCGCTCCAATTTTCCCTTTCTCTTCGATTATATCATAGTAAAACTTACCTGAAACAAACACAACGGTATCAACATCTTTAGCTTTTGCAGCAGAATCGTCAATCACTTCTTGGAACACACCATTTGCTAACTCCTCAACAGTTGAAACTGCTCTGTTGTAGCGCAGCAACTTTTTCGGGGTAAAAACCACCAATGGCTTTCTAAAATCTCTATGCAACTGGCGACGCAAGACGTGGAACATATTAGCAGGAGTAGTGCTATTTACAATTTGCATATTTAAATCTGCACATAATTGTAAGTACCTTTCCATTCTTCCACTAGAATGCTCCGACCCCATACCTTCATATCCATGAGGCAGTAGCATTACCAATCCATTTTGCGTATGCCATTTATCTTCCGCAGCACTGATAAATTGATCTATCATTATCTGTGCACCGTTATTAAAATCTCCAAACTGCGCTTCCCAAATAGTTAATCCATTTGGCGTATTAAAAGCATATCCATAATCAAACCCTAAAACTCCATACTCTGACAATAATGAATTATATATTGTAAACTTCGCTTGTTTATCAGATAAATTATTTAATGTAATAATTTCCTCTTCAGTATCTTCTGTTTTGACAACAGCATGTCTATGAGAAAAAGTTCCTCTTTCCACATCTTGACCTGAAATTCTTACCGGATGACCTTCTTCCAATAAAGTTGCATAAGCCAGCATTTCCGCCATACCCCAATCAAGAGTATTCGTATCTAGCATACCTACTCTATCTTTTAAGAGTTTAACAATCTTTCTGAAGTACTTTTTTCCTTCTGGAAGCGTTGCTAATTTATGCCCTAGAGCTACTAATTTCTTTTGTGGATAACCTGTTTTCGGTGAAGAATCAAAATCTTTCTCTACTGCAGGCCTAAAACCTTCCCATCTTTCCTGAAGAAAATCCGTTACTTTTGCCTTTTTTATTTGCTTAGCATCTTCCAAACGATCTTGGAGCATGTTGTCAAACTCTTTCAACATATCCTTACCTTCTTGCGCACTTAGAACTCCTTCCGAAATTAATCTTTTCAAGTAAATTTCTCGCGGACTAGAATGCTTAGCAATAGCTTTGTAAAGTTTTGGTTGTGTAAACTTAGGCTCATCTCCCTCATTATGACCATACTTTCGATAACAAAGAATATCTATAAATACATCATTTTTAAATTTCTGACGATATTCCAAAGCAATTTGGACAGTCTGAACCAATGCTTCTACATCATCCCCATTTACATGGAAAACAGGACTTAAAGTAGTTTTCGCGACATCCGTGCAATATGTGCTGGAACGAGCATCTAAGTAATTAGTGGTAAATCCAATTTGATTATTGATGACAATATGCAATGTACCGCCTGTTTTATAACCTGCCAAACGCGACATTTGAATCACTTCATAAACAACCCCTTGACCAGCTATAGCCGCATCTCCATGAATTTGGATAGGTACTAATTTTGAATTATCCCCCCCCAACTCAAAGTCTATTTTTGACCTTGAAATACCGCTAACAACTGGATCAACAGCTTCTAAATGAGATGGATTGGGTGCTAAAGTTAATTTTACTTGACTTCCTGTGTCTGCAACTACCTCACTTGTGTAACCTAGATGATACTTAACGTCACCATCAAAGAGGCTATCTTCATATACTTTTCC
>JAQWQH010000128.1 GCA_029244805.1 Flavobacteriales bacterium | reverse complement strand
GCAGAAGGAGCAATCACTTTAATTTTTCGCGCTTCGGCAAAACGCTTTTTCTTCTTCATTACTTTGGCCTTTACAGTTTGTCCTGGGATGCCATTAATTACAAATATTACGAACTCACCATCTTCCGTTTTTACTCGGCTAATTCCTTTTCCCCCAAAGGCAATGTCATGAATTTCTAACTCAATTATATCTCCCTTTTTAAAATTCATTTGATGACAGCTTAAAATCAGATGTTGTATGGAATGTGATTGCTGGATAGTCTCCTTGTGCTTGCGTAAGTAAGAATGGCGAATCTGCAAGGAAGACAGGGTTTTCGTCTTTGTCATATCCAATATTGTTAACTTTTCTTTTGATAAATTCATCCAATTGAATCTTGTCAGTAGTTGTCATCCAACAAGCTTTATGGTGCGGCTTTGTGCGGAAACTTGCCGTAGCACCGTATTCATGCTTTAGCCTATATTGAATGACCTCAAATTGTAATTCTCCAACAGTGCCAATAACTTTTCTGTTTCCCGGTTGTATAACAAATAACTGTGCAACACCCTCATCGGTTAACTGTGACAAACCTTTCTCTAATTGCTTCGATTTCATGGGGTCATCGTTTTGCACTTCTTTAAACATTTCTGGAGAGAAACTTGGAATTCCTTTGTACATCATTTTTTCCCCTTCGGTAAGTGTGTCTCCAATTTTAAAATTACCCGTGTCATATAAGCCTATAACATCACCAGGGTATGCTGCGTCTATAACCTCCTTGGAGGATGCCATAAAACTTGTGGGGTTAGGGAATTTGAATTTCTTGTCCAATCTGATGTGTTGGTAAAATGTATTCCGCTTAAATTCTCCTGAAACGATTCTTAAAAAGGCAATTCTATCTCTGTGTTTAGGATCAATATTTGCGTGTATTTTAAAGACAAATCCACTGAACTTTTTCTCATCCGGAGAAACTTCCCTTGTGTCAGATTCTCTACCGCGCGGAGTAGGTGATATTTCAGTAAAGCCATCTAGTAATTCTTGAACACCAAAGTTATTCAAGGCAGAACCAAAAAATACAGGAGCAACATCTCCAGATAAATAAGTATTAATGTCAAAAGGATCGTAGACCCCATTGATTAACTCTACCTCTTCACGCAATATATCAGAATCTTCTTCTCCTATATAATTCTCAAGCTTTTTGTCGTCTATTCCGTCAATTGATATTACATCCGTTTCGATGGCTGTTTTATTTCCCGAAAATAAGTTTAAGCTATTTTTGTAAAGATTAAAAACACCTTTAAAGGTGGATCCAATGCCAATTGGCCAGCTCATTGGTCGAACTTTTATTTTTAGTTTTTCCTCAATTTCATCTAATAAATCGAATGCATCTCTACCTTCTCGATCCATTTTATTAATAAAAACAATAACAGGAGTATTTCGCATGCGACAAACTTCCATTAGTTTTTCTGTTTGTCCCTCGACACCATTGGCACAATCAATTACCATGATTACGCTATCAACCGCAGTAAGTGTTCTATAGGTGTCTTCAGCAAAATCCTTATGACCAGGCGTATCTAGAATATTTATTTGTTTTCCATTATATGAAAAAGCCATAACGGAAGTAGCAACAGAAATACCTCTTTGCTTTTCAATTTCCATAAAATCGGAAGTTGCAGTCTTCTTGATTTTATTGTTCTTAACTGCTCCAGCAGATTGAATTGCTCCACCAAATAGCAAGAGTTTTTCGGTTAAAGTAGTTTTACCTGCATCGGGGTGGCTGATAATTCCAAAGGTTCTTCTTTTATCAATCTCTTCTGTAAAGCTCATTAAGTTACAATTAATTAAGGTGGGCGAAGATATTGTTATTTAAAGTAAGAAACAAGACGAAAAAAATAATCCAATAATTGGTGAAAAGTTACCAAAATAAGTATCTACTATTTAGAGGTCTTTCTTCAAGATTTCAAAGACGCAATCATGACGCATAATGGTTTTCTTTTCAGGGTTAACATCAGTGAATTTTAAAGTCTTTACATACTTGTACCCTAAATTCTGATACCACTTTTTTAGACTATGCTTATGCGGCATTTCTAGGGTTGGTGAAAACAATAGCTCAATATGCAACTCCTCTACCTTGTTTTTTTTTAGAAATGTTTCGACATAATTAATTAGCAGTTTTGCAATACCTTTTTTTCTGTGACCATAGAAAGTTGTGAGCATACCAAAATACCACTTTAAATCGATATTATATACTTTAATTGTGGCTACCGGTTTATTTCCATTAAAGGCAACGATTAATTCACCACTTTTTGCTGATTGTATAAGGTTTTCTCTATTGGTACGTTCATATGTACCGTCTGTTGGCCAAATGCCTTTTTCTTCATCTAAATAGATCTCATTTACCTGCTGGGAAATTGTATTTAAATCGGTTTCTGATAGATCAGCGTAACGCTCTATTCGAATATTTTTGTTTGGTTGCAAGTGCATTGTCGATGTTTGTGCTAAATTAAGAATTAAATTCACGAAGTTAGCGTAATAATCAACTTGCCATTAAGAAGCTACTATTTGTATCATTGGTGCTACTGTAGTTGCTGAGGTTGACTTATGAGATTAATTAGCTGCATACATGAGGTTAGTCAGCACTAGAGTTCTATTTTTGTGGGATAAGGTGGTTGAATTTATTGTTAGCTTATTTGGAAATGAATAAAAAAAAGGTTGTTGTAATAGGTGGTGGAGCGGGTGGTTTTTTTGCTGCTATTAATTTGGCCGAAAGTAATCCAGAAGTTGCTGTAACAATTTTAGAGAAATCTGGTCATGTTTTGGGAAAAGTAAAAGTTTCTGGTGGAGGTCGGTGTAATGTAACACATGCTTGTTTTGTGCCAAAAGATCTTGTGAAGTTCTATCCAAGAGGAAATAAGGAGTTGTTGGGACCTTTTCATCAGTTTATGACAGGAGATACCATGGAATGGTTTGAAAAACGAGGGCTTCAATTAAAAATAGAAGACGATAATCGTGTTTTTCCTACCTCTAATTCTTCTCAAAGTATAATTGATTGTTTTTTAGGAGAGACAAAGCGTTTGGGTATAGCTGTAAAAAAGAATTGTGGCGCAACTGAAATAACAAAAACTCCTGAAAAATGGGTGGTTAAAACTTCTTTTGAGATTTTGGAAGTTGATGCAGTTATTGTTGCATCAGGAAGTAGTAAATTGATTTGGGGAATACTTGAAAAACTGGGTCATAGAATTGTTGAGCCCATTCCATCTTTGTTTACTTTTAACACTAAAGATACGCGACTAAGAGATTTGTCAGGTTTGGTAGCCTCAAGTGCTGAAGTTAAGATTAATGGAACAAAATTAAAAGAGCGTGGACCGCTTTTGGTGACTCATTGGGGAATGAGTGGTCCAGCAATTTTAAAGTTATCTTCGGTAGGGGCGAGGATACTTCATGAAAAACAATACAAATTTTCAATATCAGTTGATTGGTGTTTTGAATATGACGAGGATGAGGTTAGAGAAACTTTTACAGGAATGAAAGAAAGCCATCCAAAGCAGCAGTTGCAAAAAACAAGGTTGTTTCAATTGCCAAAACGTTTATGGTTTTCATTTCTGAATTATTGTCAAATACCGGTAGATAAAAATTGGGCTGATATTTCTAAAAAAGAAGTGAATAAATTGATAGAAACATTAAAGAGGGGGCAATTTAGTGTAAATGGAAAAAGCACAAATAAAGAAGAGTTTGTAACATCTGGAGGAATTGATTTAAAAGATATTAATTTCAAAACCTTTGAGAGTAAATTACATTCTAAACTGTTTATTGTGGGGGAGTGTTTAAATATTGATGCCTTAACGGGTGGGTTTAATTTTCAAGCTGCATGGACAGGAGGTTATTTAGCTGGTAAGTCAATAGAGTTTGATTAACGGTAGGATAATTTAATTCAATATTATTAACTTTGCTCAACTAATTTATCTATGAAATTAATTGAATGTCCGAGGGATGCCATGCAGGGCTTGCACGATTATTTGTCTGTTGAGGATAAGGTTCGGTATATCAACGCAATACTGAAAGTTGGTTTTGATACTATAGACGCGGGAAGTTTTGTTTCTCCTAAAGCAATTCCGCAATTGAAAGATACGGCCGAGGTATTGTCTAATTTGGATATGAGTTCAACCCGGTCAAAGCTATTGGTAATTGCAGCAAATAAAAGGGGGGCAGAGGAAGCCGTTAAATTTGATGAAGTTGCTTATTTGGGTTTTCCGTTTTCTATTTCTGAAACCTTTCAAAAACGGAATATTAATTCTTCGATTGAAGATTCGCTAAGAAGATTAGACAATGTGCAAAACCTATGTGTAAAAAGCAATAAAAAATTAGTTACTTATTTTTCTATGGCATTTGGCAATCCCTACGGAGATGAATGGAGTCCGGAAATTGTTGCAAATTGGGTAGGGAAATTAATTCAGGAATCAGGGGTTAACATACTTTCTCTTTCGGATACTATCGGAACTTCTAATCCCGATTCAATTAAATGGTTGTTTGATTATGTTATACCCAACTTTCCGGAAGTTGAAATAGGTGCACATTTACATACAACTCCAGATACATGGAAAGAAAAGATAAGTGCAGCTGTAGAAAGTGGATGCAAGCGTTTTGACGGGGCCATAAAGGGATTTGGTGGTTGTCCAATGGCTGCTGATGGTTTGACCGGCAACATGGCAACGGAGAATATTATTTCTTATCTTAAAGAAAATAATATTGAACATGGGCTCGATGAAAAAGCTTTTAGTGAGGCTTTGCGGATGTCTTTAGAAATTTTTCCGAATTAAAAAATGAGTGCTAAAACAAATAGGATTATTTTAATAGGATTGGCCGTATTATTTATGTTGTCTTTTATTTTGCCTTCCTTGCGCGGTCCGTTAGGGATTGAATTAAGCGGGTTTTCTGTTTTTGTGGCGAATATAGCCACGGTTGTTTTTGTAGAAGATTTTTATGATTATTTGTTGTTTTTATACACTGCTTTAACAAATGTATGGGTTGTTCTTTTGTTAATCTGGTCCGCACGGATTAAGGTTAAAACTGTTCCTGTTCTTATATTGTCCTTGTTAGCTTTTACTTCTGCACTTTCATGGAAGTTTAATATGGAAGGAGATCAAGCACTGTTGATAGGGTATTGGGCATGGATAATTAGCATTGTACTTATAATCAGCTTTGCGATTTACCGCTCTTTTAGAAATCACATTATTTGAGTTGTATCACCAATAAACACTGCTGTTATTTTTGCTAGTAAATGCAATAATATAGGGTTGTTCAGGTAAGTGTAAATAGATATTGATGGAGTGGAATGATTCAACTAGAAAAAAAGTTACATCTGTGGTTATATAATCTTTGTATAGCTTTCAAATATCCCTATCAAAACGTATATTTGCATCGTTATTATTTAAAGTTTGTAAAGCAAAAAAGTTATTAAAAAATGATGACTTGCGTTTTGAATGACTTCATTTATTAAAACTACACAATAAGATGTTTGATAATTTATCCGATAAGTTTGACAGAGCCTTTAAGGTATTAAAAGGTCATGGTCAAATAACAGAAATAAATGTTGCAGAAACCTTAAAAGAGGTTAGGAGAGCTTTACT
>JAQWQH010000060.1 GCA_029244805.1 Flavobacteriales bacterium | reverse complement strand
ACTTATGTGAAATTTGTTCCAGATGCAGATGTTTTTAAGGCGTATCATTTTAGAAGTCAATACTTAGATAAATTATTTTGGAACTACTGCTATTTAAATAGAGGGCTAACCATTGAGTTTAATAGTAAACGTTTCCATTCTAAAAATGGGTTAAGAGATTTGCTGGAAAATAATATGGATGGTGATCCACTATACCCAATTATTCATTTAGAAGGTGAAGATATTGAAGTTGCTTTCACTCATGCAAGAAGTTATGGAGAAGATTATTCTTCCTTTGTAAATGGGCAACACACTACTCAGGGAGGAACGCATCAAAGTGCATTTAGAGAAGCTATTGCTAAGGTGATAAAGGATTTTTTCGGAAAATACGATCCAGTTGATATTAGACAGTCTATTGTTGCGGCAGTTGCTGTAAAAGTGATGGAGCCGGTTTTTGAATCGCAAACCAAAACAAAATTAGGTTCTTTAGAAATTGAGCCAGGCGGTAAATCCATGCGTGGATTTGTCATGGACTTTCTAAAAGATAAATTGGATAATTACTTGCACAAGCATCCAGAGGTAACAGAAGTTCTTGAAAATAAGATTAAACAAGCTGAAAAGGAACGCAAGGAGCTTTCCGGAATTCGCAAGCTAGCTAGGGATAGAGCTAAGAAATCTAATTTACATAACAAGAAATTACGAGATTGCCGCATTCATTTGAACGATTTGAAGAATGAGCGGAGAGAAGAGACTTCCATTTTTATTACTGAGGGAGATTCAGCAAGTGGATCAATTACAAAGAGTAGGGATGTAGGCACCCAAGCTGTATTTAGTTTGAAAGGAAAACCTCTTAACTCATTTGGGTTGACAAAGAAAGTAGTTTACGAGAACGAAGAATTTAATTTGGTTCAAGCTGCTTTGAATATCGAGGATGGACTAGAAGGGCTTAGGTACAATCATGTAATAATTGCAACAGATGCCGATGTTGATGGTATGCACATTCGATTATTGCTATTAACCTTCTTCCTTCAATTCTTTCCAGACTTAGTAAAGAAAGGTCATGTTAAGATATTACAAACTCCTTTGTTTAGAGTAAGAAACAAAAAGGAATCAAGATATTGCTACTCTGAAGAAGAACGTTTGCAAGCGCTGGCTGATTTAGGTAAGAATCCGGAGATAACTCGATTCAAAGGTTTGGGTGAAATTTCTCCGGATGAGTTTAAACATTTTATAGGAGAAGACATGAGATTAGAGCCTGTTATGGTTACAAAAGATCATTCTATAGAAGAGATATTGACTTTCTATATGGGGAAAAATACACCCGATAGACAAAAGTTTATAATCAATAATTTGAAGACTGAAGAGGATTTAGCAGAACAAGAATAATTTTCAGAAAACACTCACCATGAGCACAGAAGAAGAACATAGCGAAGAAGAAGAATTGAATCAAGAGGAAGCTAATTCTAATGGAAATGAAGAGCTATTGGATGAAAACCGAGGTGAGAATGGTGATGGCGGTGATATAGTTGGAGGAGATGATAACATTGTTTCACTGTCAGGAATGTACGAAGAATGGTTTTTAGACTATTCTTCTTATGTCATACTGGAAAGAGCTGTTCCTGCTTTGGAAGATGGATTAAAGCCGGTACAAAGAAGAATATTACACTCTTTAAATGAATTGGATGATGGCCGATATAACAAGGTAGCAAATGTAATTGGTAATACCATGAAGTATCACCCGCATGGGGATGCATCTATTGGTGATGCAATGGTTCAGATAGGTCAGAAGGAACTATTGATAGATTGTCAAGGGAATTGGGGTAACACTTTAACCGGTGATGGTGCAGCTGCTCCTCGTTATATTGAAGCGCGTTTAACCAAGTTTGCTAAGCACGTTGTTTTTAATCCAAAAACAACAGAATGGTTATCATCTTATGATGGTAGGAATAAAGAGCCAAACAACCTTCCTGTTAAATTTCCATTGTTGTTAGCTCAAGGAGCTGAAGGGATAGCAGTAGGAATGGCATGTAAAATATTACCACATAATTTTATTGAATTAATTGATGCTTCCATTAATCATCTAAGAGGGAAAAAAGTAGATATTTACCCTGACTTCCCGCATGGAGGAATGGCTGACTTTACGAATTATAATGCAGGTTTAAGAGGTGGTAAAGTTCGTGTACGTGCTACAATCATTAAAGTAGACAAAAAGACATTAAAGATTAGTGATATACCTTTTGGAACCACAACTGATACGTTAATTGATTCCATTGTAAAAGCAACTGAGAAGAATAAAATTAAAGTTAAAAAGGTAGAGGATAATACAGCTGCAGTTGCAGAGATTATTATCCACTTGCCTCCTGGAGTGTCACCAGATAAAATGATTGATGCATTGTATGCATTTACAAATTGTGAGGTTTCTATTTCTCCAAATGCTGCTGTTATTCAAGGTGGGAACAAGCCTGTTTTTATTAGTGTGAATGAAATGCTGAAACATTCGACTGATAGAACAGTTGAGTTGTTAAAACTGGAGCTAGAGATTCGCAAGGCTGAATTAGAAAATCAATGGCATTGGGCATCCTTGGAGAGAATATTCATCGAAAATAGAATCTATCGTGACATTGAAGAAGAGGAAACTTGGGAAGGAGTGATTTCTGCTATTGACAAAGGTTTGAAGCCACATATCAAGCATTTAAAGAGAAAAGTTACTGAGGATGATATAGTTCGTTTAACAGAAATTAAGATTAAGCGTATTTCGAAATTTGATGCATTTAAGGCAGATGAGGTTATTGCTAAAATTGAAGATGCTCTGCAAGAGGTGCAGGGCCACTTAGATCAATTAATTCCATTTGCAATTGATTATTTTAAGGACTTAAAAGATAAATATAGTGAGGGTCGGGAGCGTAAAACTGAAATACGAGTATTTGATAGCATTTCTGCAAAAAAAGTAATTGTATCAAACAAAAAACTGTATGTCAACAAATTAGAAGGCTTTATCGGTTGGACCTTACGTAAAGATGAGTTTGTCTCTGATTGTTCTGAGATTGATGATGTAATTGTCTTTTTCGCTACAGGGAAAATGCTTGTTACTCGGGTTTCGGATAAAAAGTTTGTCGGAAAAGGTATCTTACATATTGGAGTCTGGAAAAAAGGGGATAAACGAACAATTTATCATTTAATTTATCAAGATGGTAAAGGTGGTGCTTCTTATATGAAACGTTTTGATGTGAGCAGTATAACAAGAGATAAGGAATATGATCTTACAAATGGGGCTACCGGTTCTAAAGTACATTATTTATCCTGTAATCCCAATGGAAGAAAGGAAGTTGTAGCTGTAAAAATGCGCTCAAAACCGAACCTTAAAAAATCACGTTTTGATATTGACTTTGGTGAATTATTGATTAAAGGTAGGGGTTCCAAAGGAAATCGTGTAACGAAAGACATGATTAGTAAAGTAGAGCAAAAAGAGGTTGGAGGTTCAACATTGGCTGCACGTAAAGTTTGGTGGGACGATGTTGTTCGTAGATTAAACGACGACGGTAGAGGAACCCTTCTTGGTGAATTTAGAGGTGAGGATAAGATTTTAACTTTGCATCAATCTGGTAATTACAAGTTAAGTGGTTTTGAGTTGGCAACTAAATTTGACCATGATTTGATTAGTATTGAAAAATGGAATCCAAGTCATCCGGTAGCCGCTGTTTATTGGAACTCTGAAAAAGAGTTATATTACATAAAACGTTTCTTGGTAGAATCTTCTTCGAAGAAAGTATTGTTTATACCTGAAGAAAATGGAGTAGAGTTAGTTGTGGCATCTACTCAGTATAAACCAAAAATCAAAATTATTTACAATAAGCGCTTAAAGGAAACCAAGCATCTTACGGATAAGATTGAAGAAATCAACAATATTATTGATATCAAAGGCCTGAAAGCTCAAGGTAATCAACTTACAAAATTAGCAGTAAAAGATATTGAGTTGCTTGCTACTATTGAAGGGGAAGAATGGCCGATTGATGCTGTTGAGGAACAAATTGCGGAAATTGTAGAAGAAAAAATTGAAGTGGTTTCCACAGAAGTTGCAGACAAAGTAACTTTGAGTGAAGAAATACCTGTAGAGGAAGCGGCTGATTCTGAAGATATTGGAAAGAAGTCTAAAGTAAAGTCTACTAAGAAATCGAAACCAGTGAAGGATGATAAACCTGTTGAAATGGAATGGGATATAGCATCAACAAAGAAATCTGATGAAGATAAAACATTGAAGAAAAAGGATTCTTCCAATGGTGCTAAAGATGAAACTGATGAGGATGGTCAGACTTCATTATTTTAGAGAATAATCCAAATAGTGGCTTGTTGACTTTAACTGTTTGTTCACGGCTTTTTTCTTATCAATTTAAATGAAAATAGACTGAGCCAATTTAAATGTGTTGACATGTGCGTTAATGATTTCACTCAAAATTGAAGAGTATCCTCCTCCCATGCTTACCTGAACCGGTAAATTATTTTCCAAACATTTTTCAAAAACAAATTGATCTCTTTTCTTACACCCATCAATCGACAATGCAAGTTTTCCAAGTTTATCATTTTTTATTACATCAACTCCTGAGAGATAAAATACAAAATCTGGCTCTACATTATCTATTACAGTTGGCAAAACATACTTTAATTTATTCAAATAAATCTCATCGGTTGTTCCGTCATCAAATTCTATGTCTAAGTCACTCGCTTCTTTTCTAAACGGGTAATTATTTTTACCATGAAATGAAAGGGTGAAAACATCTTTGTTGTTTTCAAATATGGAGGCAGTTCCATTACCTTGGTGAACATCTAGGTCCACAATTAATATCTTTTTTATTAGGTTTTTTTTCAATAGAAAATTAGCAGCAATTGCCTGATCATTTAGCAAGCAAAATGCTTCTCCTTTATCTTTAAATGCGTGATGTGTTCCTCCCGCCACGTTCATTGAGATACCATTCTTAATAGCCGCTAAAGCTGAGTCAATGGTGCCCTGCATTATGATTTTTTCTCTGTTAATCAACTCTTTGGATAGAGGGAAACCTATTGGACGAGCTTCTTTCTTTGAAAGGCTTAGGGAGTTTAATTTATCTAAATACTCATTAGAATGCGTTGTCAAAATATCGCCGTCTTGTATTGCTGTGGGAGTGAAAAAGTTTTCACCATTACAAACTCCTTCTCTAATAAGTTGTTCTGGAATTAGTTCGTATTTGATCATAGGGAATCTATGATTTTCGGCAAGCTGATGCCTGTAAATAGGGTGGTAAGCAACTTTAAGCATAGTTGTCGTTAGAGATAAAATTATTATTTAATTCAATTTTAACAGGAGGATTATTAATAGCAACAAAAACGGATAAGTATGCATATTTTGGTTAATTCTGAATGAATATTTTCTTTACAACGTTTTCTCCTGTATACTCAATTTGTATGAGATAAATGCCATTGGTTAAGAAAGACGTGTCAAAACTATTGTTGTTATTACCTTCTATTCTTTTTATAATTTTTCCAGTGATATCGATAATATTCAAAGATTTTAATTTTTTGCTATTTTTCAAAATAATTTTTTTGTTTGCGTTATCTACAAATATATCTGTAGCTTTTTCATTTTCATCTAAAGAGAGCGCTCCGGGGCAAGTATCTGCGTTTTGAAATAACTCTGCTGTTGAATAACTGATGTTCATTATTTCGGTAGTTTTATCAGTACATATTTTATATACTATTGGATAATAATTCACATTGTAATTTGTAAATATTACTCTATCCGGATTTTCTGCATTAACTTTAGGAATAGAGCTTCCAGTAATCCAGTTTCCCTGAGTCCATCCTGCAGTTCCATTAAACTCGTTAGTACCATTCCATTGGTCGTATTCAATCATTATAACCATTATTTGGTCAGTTCCAGCTGGACCATATGTTTGATACAGATTTTCTAATATTCCAGTATTATGATAATTCCAGCAAGTAGGACAGTGGCAAGCAAAAAATTCGATAAACACTGTTTTTCCTTCAGCTAAATACTGATGCAGATGATGCCACTCTCCATTGATGTCTTTAAGGTTGAAGTCCGGTGCAATTGATCCATTTGCTATTTGCGCATGGGAAAACAGCGAAGTTACAAGAATTGCAAGAGTTGCTCTAAGCTTATTCATGTGTGTTTATTTATACTAGGATACTGTTAAATAAGGTCTAAATTATTAATAATATTTTTACAATAGAATAAATCATAGCAGTTTGTTCCTATAGTATATAATCTTGTTCATTCGTTAGTTTCTATTTATATTGCTAAAATTACTTTATAGGTAGCGCAAAATGGAGAAAGATTTCACTATTCATGTATGTATTTCAAAAGAGGAATTCACAATTGCTAGAAATATTACTCAAGATTACATGGAATGGCTGGGCATGAACCTTGATTTCCAAAATACGAAGAAAGAATTTCAAGTGTTCGATAAAATGTATGGTAAACCTGAAGGTTGTTTTATCTATGCTACAATAAATGGAGCTATTGCCGGCGGTGTCGCCATTAGAAAGTTGGATGTAGAAATTTGTGAAATGAAGCGCCTTTTCGTTTATGGAGATTATCAAGGAAAAGGATTGGGA
>JAQWQH010000082.1 GCA_029244805.1 Flavobacteriales bacterium | reverse complement strand
AAGTAGCATTAGGAACATCAACAGCAACAAGTGGGGTAGATTTTAGCTATAGTAATCCAACAACGGTATTGTTTCCAGCGGGATCGAGTACATCTCAATCGGTAACTCTATCTATAATTGATGATGCTGTTGTAGAGGGCAATGAAAGTATAGTGTTGAATTTACAGAATACCACAAATAGTGCAACAATAGGCGCTTCATCGCAGCACACGATTACAATACAAGACAATGATCAATCAGCAGTTCCAGTCCTTTCATTTGAATTTGGAAGTTTTTCTGTTAATGAATATGAAGGCACGCTAAATTTTAATGTAAACATTTTAAGTCCAAATAGTAACGCTACAAGTGTTGATGTTATCCTGGGGAATTCTTCAGCTATCAATGGAATAGATTTTGTTTATTACACTACTCAAACAATTGTGTTTCCAGCTGGTTCTAGCGCTTCTCAGTCTTTCTCTTTTTCGGTAATTGATGATGCTCAAAATGAAGGCAATGAAAATGTTGTATTTTATTTTCAAAACGCAACTAATGGTGCTGTATTTGGAACAAATGATTTATTAACTATTACCATTATAGATGATGAGGCTATTGGCATAGATGAAAACGGTCAAGATTTGTTTATTATTTATCCTAATCCTACAGAAGGTCAGTTCACTTTGCAGATGGACAAAAAGATTAAAGGAAGGGTAGAGGTTACCAATAATCTTGGTCAGGTGGTTATAGATGAAGTTATTACTGGAACCAATATGCCGTTCGATCTAAGTTCGGTTAGCAGTAAAGGTATCTATCTGGTGAAAGTGTATTCATTTGAAGGTAAATTACTTCAGCTAAGAAAGATATTGCATCAATAGAATGAGAGCCTCATAAATGGACTAGGAAGGTTGCTAGCAACCGCCACAAATACCAATTTATTCCTTAAAAACACGCCAGAGGAATCTATGTTCTTAAGGTAAGTTATGGAGAGGTAATAGAAGAGGTAAGGGTAGTAAGGGATTAGTAGTGTGTACAGAACAGTTTCGTTAGTCTAAAGGTTTTCCGCAAAAGAAAGGAATTAAAGTGTTATAGTTAACTTCCTTTAATTACATTTGCCCTATAAAAAATATCCATGGAAAAGCAAGATTTAGAAGTATTTGATGATGTAGATTTCAACAATGAGGCACCTCGAAAAAGACCGGCATTTATTACTGTTTTAGCTATTCTTAGTTGGGTTTATGTTGCTATTGGAGTTTTTTCAGCATTGGCTAATTCACTTTCATCAGAGGAAGCTCAAATTGAGAAAATTGACGAGGCTATTGCGATTTATGATAGTATGGATGATATGCCATTTCTGGATGATTCCGTAGCTGTACTGGAAGCTTCTAGAGATAACCTTCGTGTTACGAACTTAGGTAATCTGATATTTTTGTTGATAGAAGGAATTGCTGTTTTTATGATGTTTAACTTGAAGAGAAATGGATTCTGGTTGTATACCATAGCGCAAATTGGTTTGGTTTCACTGATGATAATGGTAATGCCATGGCCAAATCTAATACCTACGTTAACCGTTTGTGTTACGTTGTTTCTAGTAATTCTTTTCGAGATACTCTATGCAGTTAATTTGAAGCACATGAAGGCGTAGTCTATTCTTTTACCTCCATCGTAATAAACTGAATAATGTTGGCACCCATTTGGAGTGCTTTGTTGCGCGCTTCTTCACTATCATTATGAACTTCTGCGTCTTCCCAGCCATCTCCTAAATCACATTCAATATCGTAAAAACAGATTAACCTTCCTTCGTAAATAATTCCAAATCCCTGTGGGGCCTTGGCATCATGCTCGTGTATTTTTGGCAGGCCTTTGTCAAAATCATATGTTTGATGATAAATAGCATGGGTGTAAGGAAGTTCTATAAAATCCAATTCTGGAAATACTTTTTTCATTTGTGGTCGAACGAATTTATCCATACCATAATTATCCGAAATATGAAGAAACCCTCCTCCTAACAGATAGTTTCTTAGGTTTTCAGCTTCTTGTGGATTAAAAACTACATTGCCATGCCCTGTCATATGAACAAATGGGTAATTGTATAATTCGGGACTAGATACCTCTATGCTTGCAACATTTGGATCTATGTTCATTCCAAGCGATGTATTACAATATTTTACCAAGTTTGGAAGTGAGGTAGGGTTGGAGTACCAATCTCCACCTCCGTTATATTTTAAAACTGCAAAAGTGTAAGAGTAGTTGCCGGGGGTAGCGGAAAGACTAATTAGGGCTGATAAAAATATAAAGACTAAAAAACGCACAACCAAAAGTAAGATTATTAAAAGTAATATCCGATTTTTGTAAAAAATATTCAATCGAAATCATTAATTCACAAAGAGCAATGCAATCATTAGGAAATCACATTTTGGTAGAGATTACAGGTTGTAATCCGCAAGTAATGAATGATGTAGCTTTTATTGAGCAAACGATGGTTGATTCAGCTACCATAGCTGGCGCAACGGTTATTAATTCTTCTTTTCACCATTTTTCTCCCTATGGAGTTTCGGGTGTGGTGGTTATACAAGAAAGCCATTTAGCTATACATACATGGCCCGAGTACGGTTATGCTGCAGTAGATTTATTTACATGTGGAGATGAAGTAGATGCTTGGAAGGCATTTGATTTTTTAAAGGAAAGTTTTGGTGCAAAAAATTATTCAGCTCTTGAAATGAACCGAGGAGCAATCAAAATGCTATCAAGAATGGATGTTGATTTGGAATCACTCCGAAGCACTGTAGAAGATAACATAGGGAAAGAAACCATAGAACGCAATATTTGGTTTACGGACAAAGACGATTCTCAAGCACTTTCTCTAAGGTATAAGAAACAATTATTTAAAGAAAAATCCGATTTTCAAGAAGTTAAAATTTTAGATACATACCGTTATGGGAAAATGCTAACCATTGATCAAATGGTTATGACAACAGAAAAAGATGAGGCACATTATCATGAGATGATAGCCCATCCAGCAATGTTTTCTCACGGAAATGTAAAGAATGTTCTTGTTATTGGTGGAGGAGATGGAGGCACTGTTCGAGAAGTGTTAAAACATAAAAGCGTAGAGAAAGTAACAATGGTGGAAATTGATGAAGTAGTTATCAAGGCATGCAAACAGTTTTTGCCAACAATCGCTTCAGAATTTGATAACCCCAAGCTAGAAGTAATAATTGCAGACGGGATATCTTTTGTTCAAAACGCAAATGAGCAAGAATACGATTTAGTTTTAGTTGATGGTTCAGATCCTGTGGGCCCAGCAAAAGGATTGTTTTCAAAAAAATTCTTTTTGAATTGTAAGCGTATTTTAAAAGAGAGAGGTATTCTTGTTGCGCAAGGAGAATCTCCAAAGTTTAATGAAAGCGTATTTGTAGAATTGAATGCCACTTTTCAAGAAATTTTTGGCGTCGAGAAAACAAAACTATCCTTATTTAACGTGCCATCATATCCTACAGGGATATGGAGTTTCCAATGGGGTGTGAAAGGTCAAATTGAACCAACTTTAGTTAATTTCTCATTGGTAAATGATGTTTCTTTTATCGAAGACTTAAAGTACTACAATGAGGCAATTCATTTAAGTTCTTTTGCATTGCCTAACTATGTTCGGAAAATGATTGGAAATAAAACAATAGAAAAAGTATACGATGAGCTTTAATCCAAATGATGTTGGCGTAAATAATGGAAATATATTTGGTTTTCAGACTACCGAAAATGAAGCAGAAGTATTGTTGATTCCCGTTCCTTGGGATGCAACGGCTTCTTATGGTAAAGGATCTTCAGCTGGACCGAAGGCAATTTTAGATGCTTCTCTTCAACTCGATTTTTTTCATCCTGAGGTACAAAATGCATCGGATATAGATGTTTTTATGACGCCTATTTCAGAAGATTGGAAAAACATTAACGATACCCTATCGGAAAGAGCGACTAAGTATATCCATTTTTTGGAAAATGGAGGGGATTTAAAAGAAAATACAGAGCATCAAGAAACGGTAGCGGAAATTACCGTAGCACAAAATTATTTACGCGATAATTTGAAGAAGCGATCTGCTAAAGCTCTTAGCAATAATCAAAAAATAGGAGTAGTAGGAGGTGAACATAGTGTGCCTTTAGGTTTGATAGATGCTTTGGCGGATAAACATGCGTCTTTTGGGATTTTACAAATGGATGCGCATGCAGACTTGCGAAGGGAGTATGAAGGTTTTGTGCAGTCACATGCATCAATAATGTTCAATGCATTGCAACATAAAAGTATTGTTTCATTAGTTCAGGTTGGTGTTAGAGATATTTCTCAGAGTGAAATAGATTTTATTAGTGCTGATAAAAGAATCACTTCTTTTTTTGATTGGGACCTAAAAAGTAGGCAGTTTGAAGGGGCGTTATGGTCTGACCAATGCAAAGATATTGTCAGCAGCCTACCTCAAAAAGTTTATATAAGCTTTGATATTGATTGTCTTAAGCCGGATTTATGCCCGAATACAGGTACACCTGTTCCTGGAGGGCTAGAATTTGAAGAAGCTGTTTACCTTCTTTTTGAAGTAGTGAAATCTGGTCGAGAAATAATAGGGTTTGATTTATGCGAAGTAGCACCAGGTAATACAAATTTAGATGCTATAATTGGAGCAAGAATACTATGGAATCTTTGCCTTGTTTCAAATTATAAGCAGTAAGTATTGTTATTATTACGAATTAATTGTTTACAAATATTGGGAATCTTTACACTAATCTTTTAAATTGTTCAATAATCCCTTTTACCTTTGTACTATAAAATAGACCTTTATGAATACTTGGACGAAAGAAGATATAAGAGAAGTTTACAATAAGCCACTACTTGAATTGTTGTATCAAGCAGCAACAGTTCATAGAAAGCACAACGACCCAAGAGAGGTTCAAATAAGTAAATTGGTGTCTATTAAAACGGACGGTTGTCCGGAAGACTGCGGATATTGTCCACAAGCAGCGCGATACCATACTGATATCAATGGAAATTCGTTAATGAGTGTTGAAGAGGTCAAAGGACATGCTCAAGAAGCAAAAGACATGGGTTCAAGCAGAGTTTGCATGGGAGCAGCTTGGAGAAATGTTAAAGATGATGCTGATTTTGATCAAGTACTAGAAATGGTGAAGTCGGTCAATCAAATGGATATGGAAGTGTGCTGTACACTTGGTATGTTAACTGAGAATCAAGCTAGGAGATTAGCTGATGCTGGTCTATATGCTTACAACCACAATTTAGATACATCAGAAGAATATTACAAAGAAGTCATTTCAACAAGGGGTTATGAAGATCGTTTGCAAACCATTGAAAATGCCAGAAAAGCGGATTTAACCGTTTGCTCAGGCGGAATTATCGGACTGGGAGAAAAAGACGAAGACAGAATTAGCATGTTGTATACTTATTCTTTAATGCGCCCCCAGCCTGAATCTGTTCCCATTAATGCTCTAGTTGCCGTTGAAGGAACTCCACTTGAAGAGCAAAATCCAGTTCCAATTTGGGATATGATTAGAATGATTGCTACAACAAGAATTGTGTTAGAACATTCAGCAGTTAGATTGTCGGCGGGAAGAACGGAAATGTCTGACGAAGGGCAAGCTTTGTGCTTTATGGCTGGTGCGAATTCTATATTTGCAGGAGATAAATTATTGACTACTCCAAATCCGGAGTTTAATAACGATTTAGCCTTGTTTAATAAATTAGGTCTTGTGCCAATGAAGGCATACAAGAAGGGCGATAAGCCAAAAATAAACGAAGCCTATAAAGAATCACCAGAAAGCAAAGAGAAAATAAAATGGTCACGACCAGAACACAAAATTGAAAGAAACGAGGCAGCAAAACAGAAGGGGAAAAAAGTACGAAAAGTTACTTCTGTTAAAGAACTTTAAAAATTGCAGCCAATTCTTCAAATACTGCAGGATAAATTAAACAAACGAATTGAAGAAGGCCTTTATCGAGAGTTAAAAGATTACGCAGGGTTTTGTGATTTTTCTTCGAATGATTATCTAGGTTTTTCTCGAGATCAAAAGCAAAAAAATCGGTATGGATCTGCTGGTTCTCGCTTAATTTCTGGTAATAGTTCAGACATCGAAGAATTAGAGGAAGAAATTGCAAATTTTCACAAAACTGCTTCTGGATTGATTTTTAATTCTGGCTATGTAGCAAACCTTGGTTTATTTTCTACTGTTCCTAATAGAGGAGATACTGTAATATATGATGAATTAATTCATGCATCCATAAGAGATGGAATTCGTTTGTCCAACGCAGATTCTTTTTCTTTTAAGCACAACGATGTGCAGCATTTAGAAGAGCGTTTGGCTAAGTCGAAAGGAAATATTTTTGTAGCGGTAGAGTCCATTTATTCTATGGATGGTGATTCTCCCAATTTAAATTTGGTTTCCGACCTGTGTCAGAAATACAAAGCAAATTTGATAGTGGATGAGGCGCATGCTGTTGGAGTTATCGGTAAAAGAGGGGAAGGTTTAGTCGCTAAATTAAATCTACAAAAAGAAGTATTCGCAACTGTAGTTACCTTTGGTAAAGCATTAGGTTCTCACGGTGCTATTATACTTGGTAGCGAAGTTTTGCGGAATTATCTGATTAACTATTGTCGCTCTTTTATTTATACAACAGCTCCTTCTTCAGAAACTATTCAAACTATTCGACAGCAATATGACAAGCTTTCAAGACTTTATTATTCAAGTAGTTATGAGTTTAATGTGGCTTTAAAGTTGAAAAACTATTTTATTGCGGAAATAGGTGTAACAAGAAAATTAATATATGGCCCATATGGAAATGTTGTCTCTGTTATTATACCCGGAAGTGAAAATGTAAGGAAAGTTTCTAATGCGTTAAAAGATAAAGGGCTATATGTAAAGGAAATACTTTCTCCGACGGTTCCTAAGGGAGCTGAAAGGCTTAGGATTTGTTTTCATTCTTACAACTCTATGAAAGAAGTAAATGAATTGATAAATTACCTGAATTAGATGAGATGTTAAACAGACATCGATAAATTGTACCTAAGGATTAAAATTGGCTTTTTTTTTCATAATTTCACTAATTTCACCTTTCAATAATCAAACTTCTATATTTTGAAAAATAAATCTTTTTTTGTCACCGGAATTGATACGGATATTGGTAAAACTATTGTTTCTGCAATTCTGGTGGAGGCATTGAATGCAGATTATTGGAAGCCAATACAAAGTGGTGATCTTCATTATACGGATACCGATAAAGTTAAGGAGTTGGTAAATGAAAAAATCATTTTACACCCTGAAACCTACAGGTTAAATAATCCTTTGTCTCCGCATGCCTCAGCCAAATTAGATAATATCTCTATTTCTTTGGATTCTTTTCAATTACCAAAAACAAATAATAATTTAATCGTTGAAGGCGCTGGAGGCCTGCTTGTGCCGATTAATGAAGATGGACATTATTTGTCAGATATAATAGAAAAGCTTGGGATGGAAATTATACTTGTCTCTAAAAATTACCTGGGAAGTATTAACCATACATTATTGTCTATTACCTATTTAAAATCAAAAGGTATTTCGATAAAGGGTATTATAATAGTTGGAGAGAAAAATGAATCTTCGGAGTCAATTATTACCAAAAACACAGGAGTTAATATATTACATCGCGTTCCCGTGGTGGAGGTAGTTACACCCGAATTTATTAAAGGGCAAGCAGAGTTGCTAAGAACTGCTTTAAATTGAAAAATCTTTCTTTACTTTGGCTTTGTAAAAATGCGTCATGTCAAAACTTAAAGAATTAGATAAAAAATACATTTGGCATCCTTTCGATCAAATGAAAGGAGCGGATATAATTCCCATTGTAAAAGGAGAAGGTTCTTATGTGTTTGACGAAGACGGAAAGAAGTATATCGACGGTTTTTCTAGCTGGTGGGTAAATACACATGGACATGCACACCCTTATATTGCAGAGAAATTATCCGAGCAAGCTTTTATGCTTGAACATGTAGCTTTTGG
>JAQWQH010000077.1 GCA_029244805.1 Flavobacteriales bacterium | reverse complement strand
AACCAGAAGCTTGATACCCCCCCCCTGTAAACCTTTGATATGATTTATTTAAGAAACTATTATCTACTTGGGATACCACATAATCAGTAGTGAAATTTGCGTAGTATATTTCTTGTCGAGGCAATTTAAACGTTATTTTTTCTTCTTGAGGGATAGAATCTTTTTTAATTGCTTCTTGAAATTCTACGAATACCTTTTCACTAACAGTAGGTTTGTCATTGTAAAATTGATAGTCATTAATGTCGATGTAGTTTGAGTCGATTTCTTCTTCATCATCACTTGTCAAAAGAACGGGAATGTTATTTTTCACCTTTGATTTAAGGCGATAACTCATGAATTGCGTATTGACTAGTTCATCTTCAATTATCCTATCCTTGTCATATTCTCCTTTGTAAAAATGATATTTTCCATCCTTAAACATTAACATAGAATATACTCTAGACTTTTCAATAGGCTCATATTCTAAGACATCACGTGAATAATTAGACATTCGGTCGGTTACCGAAAAATATTTATAATGGACGGAGGTGTCAATATAGCTAATGGAGCTATCGTAATACGCAACATATCGATTTCTGATTCCGTTTGCATTTGAAAGATAGGAATATCGATCCTTCATATACTGATTTGGAGACGATTCGTCAATATAGGGAGTGTTTGTAATTCTAGTTAATGGCCTTTTTAAGTTGTCGATATCTAATATATATATGTCTTTATCTTTTTTGTATTGAATTGTTTCGATTTTCTTTCTAATTGTATCATCAATTCTATTGGATGCAAATATTACGCGATTATCATTGTCAACAAATCTTGGAGATAAATCATCAAAAATATCATTTGTCAACTGCTTTTGATTATTTCCAATTACGCTATATATAAACAAGTCGGTTTGCCCTTTTTTTACCGCCGAAAGTATTAGCTTTTTACCTGTGTTATTGTAGGACATACTCAATACCTTATTCATTTCTCGCAGAGGTCGTTTATCTCTTTTTTTATCTTCTAAGTCGTAAAGGTTTAAAATTAATTCTCCTCTTTTTTCTTCTATAAACGAAAGGACTTTACTCGTTGGATGCCAGGCTAAAATAGGATGAGAATAATCAGGTAATCTGTCTAACTTATGTTCGCCTCGAGCTATTTTCTTAGATTTTTGTTTTTTAACATCATACAACCATACTTTATACTGACCTAATTCATTGGTCACATAGGCAGCATAATTACCATCGGGGCTCAATTTAAATTTTTGGTATTTTCTTGTTTTTTTCGTTTTAATAGCAAATTCTTGTTCTGTCGGTTCAATTCTAAATAGGTCGTCTTTTGAATACCGCTCTTTGTAGTATGCCACAAAATCTTTGGATAAAGTTTTGAGTGTTGTTCCTAATACATACATATAGCCGCTTTCAACGTTTCTGCTAACTCTGGTCATATAGAGTATGTTTGGAATCATTTTTTTGCCGTACACTTCATCAATATAATTCCACAGTGCGCAACCTGCCAATCTTGAGTCTTCCCCTTCTAGTCGATTAAACTTATCATATGATCCTGTCAAAACACCATCTTTCACTTTGTTGTCTATTTCCGTAGTCCAATCGCCGGCCATATAATCTGTAAAGCCATTTACAAACCAATCCGGAAAAGTGAGAATGGTAGAGCTTTTTAAGGCGTCTTTCCAGTTATCTCCATACATTAATTTATAAATCACAATGCTTGCGATTCCCGAACGTATTTGACGGTCTAATTTATCATGGTCACCCTCGTAAAAAATAAAAACTTTATTGCCGTCTACTCGAGCAACACCTCCTATATTAGTGCTTTCATCATTTCTTAGTCCAATATTACTTTGCCGAAAAGCAGATTGTGAATTAAATACAACAAACTGTAATTTATCTTGGATATCATAGTCCAAAAAAGTTTCAACTTCCTGCAAGTATCTTTCGGCGGCTTTTGCTGTGTATATAGCATGCTCTTTTCCTGCTCCTGTAAAATATACATGAAATCGTTGGAAATTATATTCCTGCCAGAACATTGGGTTGTATTGCACTCTGTTCTTACCAAAGGTATTGTTAGATCCCGTGTAAAATTGTGCATTAGCTGAGACAACTGTTAAGCAGAATAATACTGCGATTACCACTATTTTTTTTACAACTGTTTTCACCTAATAATACAGATAAACGTAAAGATAGTTAATTTGGTATGAATTAATACCTTTGCTTTGGATTAAAAATAATACGTATGATTACCGTTGAACAACTGACCTTTAACCCATTTCAGGAAAACACATTTATAGTACACGATGAAACAAATGATTGTGTTGTTATTGACCCAGGAATGTACACAGAAGAAGAAAGGATTGCTTTTGAAAACCATATAAAGACCAAAGAGCTAAACTTGGTTAAGTTAATTTCTACACATAGTCATTTAGATCATGTTTTTGGAAATGCTTTTGTAGCGGAAACATTTAACTTAGGGTTACAAATTCACAAAGAAGATTTACAAACATTGGAGATGTTTGATAGAACAGTAGAGTTGTATCAAATACCCAATACCCAAAAATCTCCAATGCCTTCTTCCTACTTTGAAGAGGGGGACAAAATAGAGTTTGGAAACACGCAATTAGATATAATTTTTGTTCCTGGACATGCTCCTGGTCATGTAGCTTTTGTTTCTCACAAAGAAAAATTTGTAATAAACGGAGACTGCTTGTTTTACGGTAGTATAGGAAGAACGGATTTACCGGGTGGAAATCATGATCAACTGCTTAATAGTATTCGTACTAAACTATTTCCACTTGGCGATGATTACAAAGTCTATTGTGGGCATGGACCAGCCACTACTATTGGCTTTGAAAAACAAAACAATTCGTTTTTGAAATAAAATCAGATTGATTTTCTTTGAAGGCGACAACTCTTTTTCATCAATGGTATTTTTATTACATTCGCTTAAAATAAATTTACAATGATTAATAAGGATCAGTTAAATTCCCTGGATAAGCGATTGTTGGCTTTGAAGGGATATCTTTGACATAGAGGTTAAAGAAGTCGAAATTGATGAGGAAGAGCTTCGAACGCAAGACCCAGAATTTTGGAACGACCCAAAAACCGCTGAAAGTTTGTTGAAAAAGCTCAAAAACAAAAAATATTGGGTCAAAACCTATTACCAAGTCCGGATGGATTTTGAAGACTTAGAAGTATTATTTGAATTTAATAAAGAAGGTGAGGCAACAGAGGAAGAAGTGGAAGCAGCACATGAAAAATTGGTTGCAGCTGTTGAGGATTTAGAATTTAAAAACATGCTGAGCGCTGAAGAAGATTCCCTTAATGCGGTGATTCAAATTACTGCTGGAGCAGGAGGAACTGAAAGTTGTGATTGGGCCAGTATGTTAATGCGCATGTACATAATGTGGGCAGAACGGAATCGGATGAAAGTAAAAGAAATTAACTTTCAAGCTGGAGATGTTGCAGGCGTAAAAACAGTTACTTTGGAGGTTGAAGGTGATTTTGCTTTTGGGTATTTAAAAGGAGAAAATGGAGTGCATCGTTTGGTAAGAATATCACCCTTTGATTCAAACGCTAAGCGGCATACATCATTCGCTTCTGCATACATTTATCCACTAGTAGATGATACAATTGATATTAAAATAAATCCAGCTGACGTCAAATGGGAAACCTTTCGCTCGGGTGGCGCAGGAGGACAAAACGTAAACAAAGTCGAAACAGGAGTTCGTCTTCGACATAAACCTTCAGGCTTAGTAATAGAAAATACAGAAACTCGCTCTCAATTAGGAAACAAGGAAAAAGCTACACAGCTTCTTAAATCTCAATTATACGAAATTGAAGTTCGGAAAAAGCAAGAATCCAGGGCCGAAATAGAATCTGAAAAGAAAAAAATTGAATGGGGTGCACAAATCCGAAGTTACGTTTTAGACGATAGAAGGGTGAAAGATCATAGGACTAATCATCAAACGAGCAATACTGAAGCTGTGCTAAATGGAGAAATAGATGCGTTTTTGAAGAGCTATTTAATGGAGTTTAGTTAACTTACACCTAAATAACATTTGTGCAACCTATTTTTTAAATTAACGTCTAGTTAAACTAGACACTTAAGCAAGGGATTATGAAATATATAACTACTTTTCTGTATTTGACTTTTCTTACATTCAATTTGTTTGGGCATGATGGAGAAAAAGGATTTGAATTTTCAAAAAATAAAGGTCAATGGCCTTCAAATGTCTTGTATCACACCAAACTATTGCAGGGGGGGATATTTTTTGAGAAAAATAAAATCACATTTGACCTAATAAATAGTAAGCAACTAAATGAGCTTTTCAATATTAAGCACAATGGTCCTTTATCAGAAACCAGCACTTCCGGAAATCCAATAATTAGCCCTAGAGGCCTTACAAATAAGAAAGACTTACTAAAAAGAAATGCATACTCTATGAGTTTTGTAGGAGCAAATGAATCCTCTCTAATACATGCGAGCGGCAAATTAGGAAAACACTTGAATTATGCTATTGGAGATGATGAAAGCAATTGGTCTTCAAACGTCCCTGTTTTTAGACAAATTGAATACCAAAATCTTTATGAAGGCATTGATATGCAGTTTTACTCTACGGTTAAAAATTTGAAATATGACTTCATTGTTAGCGCAGGTGCAAATCCTTCAGATATTTTAATTGAGTATGATGGCGTAAAAAATATTTCACTGGATAATGAAGGTTCCTTAGTTATTCAGCTCGAAGACGATGAAGTTAGGGAGTATCGACCGTTATCATATCAAACAATAAATGGTAAACAGGTTATTGTGCCTTGTAAATTTGTTATTGAAAACAAAAGTGTTCATTTTATATTTCCTGACGGATATGACAGTTCTCAGGAATTAATTATTGACCCTGTCATAATATTTTCTACTGTTGTTGGTTCTACCGCCGATAATTGGGGTTTTACCGCAACATATGATGTGTTAGGTAATTTATACGCTGCGGGGATAGCATTTGGTTCTGGTTATCCAACAACGATTGGATCATTCGCTGGAGGTAGCTTCGATATTTCTGTTACTAAATGGGATTCAACGGGGTCATCTATATTGTATTCAACATATATTGGAGGTTTGGTAGATGATGAAATGCCAAATAGCTTGGTAACCAACAGTAATAATGAGTTAATTATACTGGGTAGTTCTTCTAGCTCAGACTATCCAACAACCGGTTCAGCATATGATCAAAATTTTAATAGTGGAACGGGAATTTATGTAAACATGTGGGGGTCAGTTTATGCTGCGGGTTGTGACGTTGTATTGACAAAACTTGGGTCAACTGGAGCAATATTGGAAAGTACTTTTATTGGTGGTACAGACAATGAGGGAATGAATGAGTCTTTAGTTTACAACTATGCCGATCAAGGTAGGGGAGAGGTTGTGTTAGACGCAGCGGACAATATATATGTTTGTACAAGTAGTTGGTCTACCGATTTTCCAGGTGCTATTGTTCCTAATAGCGGCAGCCAAGACGCAATAGTTTTTAAGATGAATAGTGATTTGTCAGGATTATTATGGTCAACTTATTATGGAGGTTCTGGAAGTGATGCAGGATATTCCATACGACTAAATAGTCTAGGAGAGGTTTATATTTGTGGGGGAACAGTGAGTACTAACTTGAATAAATCGCCAGGCGGATTACTTACTTCAAGTCAAGGTAGTTGGGATGGATACTTGGCAAGATTTAATGGAGTCACAGGAGCTTTATTAAGTGACACTTATATTGGTACATCTAGTTACGACCAGACGTTTATTCTTGAAATTGACCAAAGCAATGATGTTTATATGATAGGTCAAACCTTAGGAAATTATGCGGTAGTTAATGCTCCATACTCTAATGCAGGCAGCCCTCAATTTATTCATAAATTAAGTGCAGACCTTACAACCACTATTTACAGTACAATATTTGGGAATGGGTCACTAGCTCCTGGAGGTTTTGCAAATGAGATCAACATTGCTCCGACTGCGTTTCTGGTCGATGATTGTGGTAACGTCTATGTTTCGGGATGGGGTGGAGGATCTAATTCTTGGAATTATAATCCCCCTGGAGTAGTTGTTCCATTTGATCCTCAGGCTGGAGGAACGGTGGCTTCTATGCCGATAACAAATACCGGAACCGAGCAAACAACTACTGATAATTCTGATTTTTACTTTTTCGTAATGGAAAGAGATGCGCAAGGGTTGCTTTATGCTTCTTATTTTGGAGATCCTGTTGCACTTGAACATACGGATGGGGGAACATCTAGATTTGACCCAAAAGGAATTGTCTATCAATCTGTTTGTGCAACTTGTGGCTCAGGTTCGTTCCCTTCAAACAATGCGCTGTTTCCTGGAAATCCAGCAGGAGATGTTTGCAATCTTGGGGTGTTAAAATTTGAGTTTGATTTCCAGGGAGTTGAAGCATCTGCAACTGTGCCGGCAAATATTACTCTTTGTTCTACGGATTATACAGTAAGTTTTACATCGAGCGGGAGTTCTCCTCAACAAGAATGGATTTTTGGAGATGGAGGGACATCAACAGCAGCAAACCCGACTTATACATATTCTGACACAGGTTCATACGTAGTTGCATTTATCGCAATTGATCCCGCTAGTTGTAATATTAGGGATACGGCTTTTTTTAATGTTGACATTGAACAAGCCCCAACTTTCGATGCAAGTTTTAATCTTCCGGTTATACCTCCTTGCTCGGATCCTGCCTTGGTAAGTGTTAACGCAACCATTACGGGAGTTGGTATTGATTCTACAGAGTGGAATATGGGTGATGGAACTGTATACACAGATCTTACGACAATAGCCCATGATTATACAACTGAAGGTATTTACCCAATTCAGGTAATTGCTTGGGATTTAACTTGTAACATAAGTGATACAATATATGATACACTGAATTTTATTACAGCAATTTCCACTGCAACGGCAAATGCACCAGCGGATACCACCCTTTGTTCGAACCCCCCTTTTGCTATTCCTTTTATTTCGGACGGTTCAACACCTGATGTTTTTTGGGATTTCGGAGATGGAAATACATCTACAGCTCAAAATCCGACAAATACTTTTACCGCTGCAGGGACTTACACGGTCCAATTTATTGCAATAGACTCTAATACTTGTAATATAGCCGACACAGTTCCTTTTACTGTGGAGCTAATTCAAGCACCAACGTTTAGTGCTAGTTTTAATATACCTATTATACCTCCTTGTTCTGATCCATCCTCGGTTACGGTGGACGCAGATATTTCGGGAACAGGAATTGAC
>JAQWQH010000068.1 GCA_029244805.1 Flavobacteriales bacterium | reverse complement strand
TTCACTTTGAGTCCCATCTTGAACATCAATATTTGAAAGATTTAATTCCGAATAAATATACTATAGATTGGGCTTTTTTTGTGTCTTTTTGTTTAGTGAACAAGCTCTATTTTGTTCATCTTAACCAAATTTAAATCAAAGTAACCTGTATCGTTTTCATCCCAGCTGAGTTACATTAGTAAATATGCCAATATACTTAGACCTTTCCAATTTGATAATTCTTAAGCAAATCGAACAAATACATAATACCCATAAGGCATCTTCCATAAGCAAATAAAGAAAAGGATTGCAAGAATTATTTTTAATGGATTTTCCATTATTTAGTTGAGTAGTTTAACTAATTTTAAATGCACATTGAAATTACAATAAATAGCAATTAAGATTAGTAATGCAAGAATCAAAACACTACCTAGCTATAGACCTCAATGGAGAACAATTCTTAATTGACACATTTGAGGATGCTGAAAGTGGGCAAATGATGATGAAAAAAGTGTTTGAAATGGCCAAGTATTTGCGGTAAATGAATTAATTCGAATATATGAGTTTCTCAATTGCCAGAGAGTTGTTGGAGATATTCTAGAGAATTACTCAGATTTGGAAACAAATGGAATTATTAGTGTTTGTGTTATTGAAGAAAGTAAAATGAAGAACTTGAAAGTGATATAATTGTATTTCTAAAACAGTTAACCTCGACAAAAATTAAACAATGATTGGATTATACATATACTTATTAATTGGCCTTTTTTGGTTTTTGATGATCTCCATCTATAATTGGCGAGAATTGAAAGGACTCCGATTCCTGATTGGAATTATTGCTTATCCACTGTTGTTCCCTTTCTTTTTTTACTTACAATTAAAAAAAGTGTCAATTTTTAAAAAGACACTAAAGGGGTTTAACACCTTTAAGTTTTTGTTCTTCAATGATTACGGAACTGAATCAAGCACTTTTGAGTCTAAACAAGAAAATATATATGGTTTTACCAATTTTGATGATATCAGCAATTTTGATGATGACACACCTCCATTTTAAATGACACCTCTTATCACATCTTTTATGAATCCATTTAATACTATGAGTTAAAAAATTAACGTAATCCAAGAAGAATTAAATAACAAACTTTAAATACAGAAATACCTGATAACATTGACTCGAACATGACTGATTTTGAATTAGCCTATGAGAAAAGGCTGAACTTAAATAAAAAAGCAGGAAACTTAATTCACTCTTTTGGAGACGGGTACTTTATAATTGATGAGTGCGGAAGAGAGTTAAACACATTTGCAGACGAAGCAGAATTTTGTAGGCTTATTGAAAAATTTAAATTCCGACAATTTTTGATTGAAAAACTAAACGAAACATTCGATAAAACATTTGAATTTGGCGAAGACAATGTTCTGTCGATTGATAATAAATCGAAAAAAGAAATTTATTGGAATTTACCGAAGAATGAAAAAGAAGTAAAATTGTTTTTTGAGTATATCATAGATAAATACAAATATGAAATTTTATGATTATTGATGAATCATTGAATTAATTATTTTGCACTTTTAATTTTATTCAAAAAGGCTGAACTACACGTTAACCCAATTTTATAGCGGAACAGTAAAAATAGAATCTATTTAACTTTGAAATTAAACTTAATGATTTTCACGTCATATTTGGCAGAAGAAGTCGTAGGCATATATCTAAATTCTTGTGCTTTTTTTTCTGCTAACCTTAAAGTCGTTTCATCTGCATTATTCGTATAAGCATGATGTATCTGAGCTTCTGACCAAAAAACTTCACCTTGCCTATCTATCTTAATTTTGACCGCTACCTTTGCTGGAACTTGTATAAGGTTATCTAAGTTAGGTTCCTGTTTTATTATCCGAGTAGAGCCATCACCAATTTCACCACCACCCCCATGTCCAATACCAAAAACGTCTAGTCCATCGTTATCTCCATTCTCAAAAAGATATCCTAAATCAATCTTTGCTTCTTTTGAAGGTTTCTTTTCCTTAACCTTTTTCACATACCCTTCTATTAATCCATCTATTTTAGAATTAACACCTATGTTTTTAATTATTTCTCCATTAATGTGAAATAGCACTTTCAGAGGTTTAATTAAAATGTTCTTTTTAGAAACTTGATTGTAAAACACAATCATCCTTAGATTACCATTGTTTTCAATTTTAAGAGCATCTCTTTCATTTTCCACCTTAACTATGGTATTGACCGAAAACCCATAACCTCTATCAGGCACTAAAACTTGTTCTACATCATCTAACCTGGAAAATACGAAAGGTGAAACATCTCCGTTATTTGCAACCAAATTACCTGAAGCAATTTGCTTCTTCACAAGATCCAATTGCTTTGAACCTCCATAGAGTTTTTGATACAGATTGAAGGTGTTATTTTCTAGATTGTAATTGCTTTGTTGATCAAATCTTAACTCCGCATACTGATATCCATTAAGATAAAATAATTTTGCATCTGAAAGCTTAGCTTGGTATTCAGCATATGTTGTTGGATAATCTTCTTTAAACAACTTCTGTTTTAAAGGTGTGTTATATTTATATAAACTTTCATAAAAAGCAAATACATCGCCTTCTAGACATGCGTTAATTTGTAAGGATGTTACATTGTTTAGGTCTGTTTCTCTATGGCTACCTCCACCGCCAAATAGGGTTCTAAAATCTGAATTAAAAGAAACTTGATCACTATACTTTTCATTGCTTTCCTTTATTGAAAAACTATTTTCTTTTAGGTAACCAACCACACCCTGACTATTCGCAATTACTTTAAAAAATAGTAATATTATTAGCAGTGTAATTTTCATATCTCTAAATTACTATAAATACTAACTTCCTTTAGGGTCTAGTCATACTTTATTCAAAAAGTACATATTTAATTTTTGAAGGAATTCAAATATGGATTTGGCTTTTTTTGATTATATTGAATGCGTTCACTCTTATGATTAATCCATTTACATTTTTTTATGAAAAACATAACAGTACTTCTTTTATTAAATCTATTAACTTTTAATAGTCATGCACAACTAAATACTATTGATTTACAAGATAGAATTACACCCAAAACAGCTTTTATATCCTATTCTGTGCCCATCAACATATCCTTAGCCCAAGATGATGTCTATGGTTTAATAACGGGTATGCAAGAAAGTTATACCCCTGAAGAATTAGATTACTTATCTTTTACAAGGCTAGCCCAAGATAAAAGAAGAGAATTTGTAGAAATCCTTCTTGAAAAGGTTCGCTCCCAAGAAGTAACTGCTTATGAAGTCAGTCGTAGAGTTGTTTATGACCCAACAAAACCTAATTTATACTATCCTGATCCGATTAGCGGAAAAAAAATAGCATCCTGTTTAGGTAGGTCAATAAGCTACCCAAAACTTGATCTGGAGACGGATGAACCTATGTATGATGATAATGGAGATCAGATTTACGAGGATACAATTATTCCTTATGAAGCTGATGATATCTTGTCTATTAATTTTCGTGAAAATTGGTCTGTAAACGCCACAACCAATATTCTAGAAAAACAAGCTATATTTTGTTCATTTTAGAAATAAACTACATTGGTTTATATTTGTGTAGTTTATTTCTACTTTGGAAACAATTATAGAATAGCGATTTAAATAATACATATTGTACACTATTATGATTTACAAATTCAAAGGAAATTTTGGCACACTGGAACTAATCGCGGAAGCTGATGGAAAAGCGCGAGGAACCTACCAGAAAAATGGAATATTAGAAGGCTATTGGTCAGAGAATAGCTTCTCCGGGCAATGGACGAACCAAGGTATGGAAGGGCTCGTAAGGTTCACTGTTTCTGAAGGCAAACTAGAAGGCAACTGGAAGAAAGGAAAAGATGTTGGCACCATGAAAGGCAGCTGGAAAGGCGATTTATTGTCTAAAGAAAAAGTTTCTGAGACTACCAAAGTTGTAGAAGATATTATTTCTGTTGCAAATTCACCTTCTGAACAACCGCTAAAGGGGAAGTTGGAAGAGCTTTATGATGCAGAAAATTACTCGGGCGTGCTGGCCCTGTTCAATGAAAATGAAGCAGAACTTGTTGAGAATGAAGACATCGTACACAAATACCTCTTTTCCATGTGGTTTCACGGAGATTTAGAAGAAGAAACCTTTGAAAGAATTAGGGAATTCGAAGATAAATTCAATACTAACCGCTGGTTAAAATTGAAGGGATATTACTACAGCTGCAAAAAATGGTACGATTCAGCATTGGAAGCCTTCAAGGATACAAGTGAGCGACACTATCTGCTCGCCAAGAAAAAGTTTGATGATTACTATGCCCTCCATGAAGAAGAAAAATATCTGGAAGTAATAAAGTATTTTGAATCCGAATTAAGATCATCGATCTCCGATAGAACCTTGAAAGTTGCAGAAATCTATTGTCAGGCTTTGTATATGGATTCAGATACAGAAAGAAAGGCGTTGGAAAAAATTAGAGCTTTCAGAAAGAGGTACCCTGAGCATCAGCCTTTCACGAAGCAAAACGGTCGGTTCGCAAGCTATATAGGTGGTAGGGACCTTGCTATCGAAATGATTGAGGAAGGTCTTGATTGCTTTAAAAAGATAAAGGATGAAAGAAATATTACGAAAACAAAAGAGCTAATTAGCGAAACAAAAAATAAAATTAAGGCACAGATCCTCACAGAAAAAATTGCTGCACGAGAGCGAGCTGCTGCTGACAAGAGGGCAGCTAAGGAAGCTGCAGCTGAAGAGAAACGTAGAGAAAGGGAAGCCTTAGCTGCCCAGAAGCAAGCTGACCGGGCGGCCGAGGCTGAAGCCAAATTAAGTCAGCATCGCTTCAAAAACTCCAGAGGACTTCGGTTTTGTCAGTTTTGTGGATTTGAGCAACAATTCGCCGGAGCAATTTGTGATACACGTAGTGCAAATCACAATTTTGTTTTACTAAAAGAAAGATACAGTGGAGAACTCACTCCTACCTGCAACAAGTGTGGCCAAGAATACAATTACGCAGGATCTACATGTGAGTAATCTTGGAGAAATTTTTATAACATCACCTAAGCTCCAACGCGGTATCTTTTCTATGGATAACATAGTTACCAATCGTGATATGTAATTGAACAATGCCAAATCAACAATGAAACAAATGAAACAATTTCTTAAAACAATATCTTGGATTAGTTTGATAGTCCTATTATTTATGGCTTGTAAGAAAAATAGATGCAGCGATTCCGTAAAAGCCGAATTGAAGGATCTATCCGGATTAGATGGATGTGGATATGTGATTGAATTGGAAAATGGGAATAAACTAAATCCATTAAACCTCTGTGACTTTGATATTGACTTGAAGGATGGAAACAAGATTTGGGTTAATTATCATTTGACCAACAACTTTATTGGCACTACATGCATGGTCGGTAATATTATTGAAATTGACTGTATTATAAACAGATAGAATACATATATCACTACGTGAAAATCATTAAAACGACTTTTCACATAAACGTTAGGTGCAATAGTAAATGAATACAAATGATCCCAAGAATTGAAATATTAAAAGAGAAGAAGTTAATAGGTCAAAACATAAAAATGAGTTTGACTAATAATAGAACAGATCAACTTTGGGGACAGTTTGCACCGAGAATTAAAGAAATTAAGAATAGAGCAACAGCAGGTAAAATCTCCATGCAAATCTATCCTACCCTGTATTTCAAGGACTTCAGGTATAATAATGAATTCGAAAAGTGGGCAACAATAGAGGTTAAAGATTTCGGAGAAATTCCGATTGGCATGAAATCATTCATTCTAAAAGATGGACTTTATGCAGTTTTTGCTTACAAAGGTTCGAGTTCTGACAATTCAATATTTCAATATATTTTTTCAGAATGGTTACCTAATTCAGAATATTTAATCGATCATAGACCCCATTTTGAAGTCTTGGGATCTAAATATAAAAACAATGATCTAAACTCAGAGGAAGAGATTTGGATTCCGATAAAAGAAAAATAAGAACAGCACCTATGGAAAAAGAAATAAATAATGATAATCCTGGTGTTAAAATACCTCCTCCAATAATTTTTATGGGATTTGGATTATTTGGGATAGCAATACATTATTTACTACCATTAACAATTATAGGTCCTCGCTGGCTTTTATATATAGGTATCTTAATTTTAATAGGATCATTCCTTGGCTTTGGCTATATGGTCAACTTTTATAAAAGGAATGAAACTGAAATAGAACCGACCAAAACTACCTCTAAAATAATTACATCTGGTCTATACAGATACTCCAGAAACCCTGTATATATAATTTTATGTGCAGGCCCGATTGGTTTAGGCTTCATTTTTATGACTTATTGGGCCATGTTTGCATTCATCCCTGCGCTGATAGTTATTTACTTTACTGCGGTAAAAAAAGAAGAACAATACCTTGAAAAAAAGTTCGGGCAAGGATATTTAGACTACAAAAAGAAAGTTAGAAGATGGATTTAAAAAACGAAACATAACAAGGGCTAAAAAACCATAGGTGCCCGCATAACAGCAAATGCTATTGAGCAGATTCGTTATAGCCAATAAAAAAGCTCGAATTATTTAGTAATAATACGAGCTTTGCCTTTTCTATAATTTCGATGCTATTTTTTCATAGACTCATCAACAGATACAGCAGTATCCAAAACTGTCTTTTCAAAAGAAATAGGCTCCCAGTTAAAAATTTGTTTTGTTGAAGAGATATCCCCGTTGTAAGTTTTCCCTATAAAAGCTCTCATACTCTTCGCTTCTCTGTTGAAATTTCCTATGAAGCGTAAAAGAAAATTAGGAGCTAATTTGGTACTAACCTTATCATATCCATTTGATTTCAATATTTGAGCTAATTCCTGAAATGTATACGTATTTTCCGTTGTCACAATGAATCTTTTCCCATTGGCGTTTGGGTTTTCCATTGCCAAAACATGAATTTCAGCTATATCTCTTACATCTGACATATTAATACCAGCCTGCGGAACCATGGGCATTTTACCACTAATCATTTGTTTGAAAATATCCAGTGATGCTCCCAAATTACCCGAGAGAGTTGGCCCAAATACTGGCCCAG
>JAQWQH010000056.1 GCA_029244805.1 Flavobacteriales bacterium | reverse complement strand
AGGGTCGTCCAATTGAAAAAAGCTAAGCTGCATTCCCGCTTCATCTGAGAGCTCTTTTGCCTTTCCTTGTAATTCCTCTGCGGAATGCGATTTTTCTAGTTTTTTCAAAATGGAATTCGCTCGGGTAATTACTTTGTTGGGCATTCCCGCAATCTTCGCAACATGTATTCCAAAACTGTGCTCGCTCCCACCAGGAACTAGTTTACGCAAAAAGAGGATTTTCTTTTGCAGCTCCTTTACAGAAACGTTAAAGTTTTTTATTCGCTTAAACCCACTTGCCATTTCATTCAACTCATGGTAATGTGTCGCAAATAAAGTTTTTGCTTTTCCTTCTTTGTTTTGATGAATATATTCCGCAATTGCCCAAGCAATGGAAATTCCATCATAAGTGCTTGTTCCCCGTCCAATTTCATCTAAAAGGATTAAGCTTCTATCTGATAAGTTATTTAAAATACTTGCCGTCTCGTTCATTTCTACCATAAAAGTAGATTCACCACTCGAGATATTATCGCTTGCCCCCACTCGCGTAAATATCTTATCAACAAGACCTATTGAAGCACTCTTAGCAGGCACATAACAACCCATTTGTGCCATCAATACAATTAAAGCTGTCTGTCTTAACAATGCAGATTTACCGCTCATGTTAGGCCCAGTAATCATTATAATTTGTTGTGTTTCGTTATCCAAATAAACATCATTAGAAATGTAGGATTCTCCTAATGGTAGGTTTTGTTCTATAACAGGATGCCTACCTTCTTTTATGTCTAATGCATACGAATTGTTAATTGAAGGTCTGACATAGTTGTGCGCGACAGCAATTTTTGAAAAAGACAATAAACAGTCAAGACGAGCCAGTAAACTTGCATTGTGCTGAATCGGATGGATGTAGTCGGACAATGCAAAAATCATTGCTTCAAAGAGACTTGATTCAAGTTCAAGAATTTTTTCCTCAGCCCCAAGAATCTTTGTTTCGTATTCCTTCAACTCTTCGGTAATGTAACGTTCTGCTTGAGTAAGTGTTTGTTTGCGCACCCATTCTTCAGGCACTCTGTCTATGTGTGTATGTCGAACTTCAATGTAGTAACCAAAAACATTATTGAAGGCAATTTTTAATTTTGCAATCCCCGTTTCTTGCATCAAACGTTCTTGCATTTGCAAAAGATAATCTTTGCCCGTAAGAGAAATACTACGTAGGTCATCGAGCTCTTTATTGATGCCGGTATTAATTACATTCCCTTTGCTTACTAAAACAGGAGCTTCTTCTTGAATCTCTTTTTCTATTTTATCTCTAATTATTTGGCATAGGTTTATCTGTTCGCCAATTTTTTGTAAAGCATTATTCTTTGAGTTTTCGCATAATTGCTTGATTGGCTCTAGGGCGAGAAGAGCTTGTTTTAAATAGACAACTTCTCTTGGCGAGATTCTTGCCGCAGCTACTTTGGAAATCAGCCTTTCTAAATCTCCAATTTTACTCAATTGACTATTAAGGCTATCTGCACTTGAGGTATTATTAACAAAGCTTTCAACTACATTCAGTCTTTCCTTTATAGAGCCCTCATCTTTTAGCGGCAATACTATCCACCTCTTTAATAAGCGACCACCCATTGGAGAAACAGTATAATCTATAACATCTGAGAGAGTTGTGGCATTGTGGTTATTAGAGTATATTAGCTCTAAGTTTCGAATTGTAAATCGATCTAGCCAGACATGATTTTTTTCCTCTATTCGCGCAATTTTGGTTATGTGAGAAATTCGTTCGTGCTGCGTTTCAGACAAATAATGTAATGCTGCTCCCGCTGCAATTATTCCACTCGTCAAATTTTCAACACCAAAGCCCTTTAAAGAGTTTGTGCCAAAATGTTTTAATAATTTCTCCTCTCCAAAATCTTGCGTAAACACCCAGTCATCTAGTTGGAAGGTGTGAAAATTAGCCCCAAAATTATTGCGAAAAACTTTGTCTTTGTTTTTTTGAAAAAGCACTTCGCTTGGAGCAAATCCTTGTAGCAATTTATCTATGTATTCCTTGGAGCCCTGGGCAACCATAAATTCACCCGTACTAACATCTAAGAACGAAACACCCGCTTCTTTCTTGTCGAAATGAACCGTTGCTAAAAAGTTGTTTTTTTTATGTTCTAAAACTTGGTCATTAAAGGCCACGCCGGGAGTTACCAATTCCGTAACACCTCTTTTGACGATCTTTTTCGTTTTTTTTGGGTCCTCCAATTGATCGCATATAGCCACGCGCTTTCCAGCTCTTACCAATTTTGGCAAGTAGGTGTCTAAAGAATGATGCGGAAAACCAGCAAGCTCTAACTTTGACCCTCCGTTATTTCTAGCAGTCAAAACAATACCTAGTATTTTCGAAGCAATAACGGCATCTTTTCCAAAGGTCTCATAAAAATCTCCAACACGAAACAATAGTAATGCCTCTGGATACTTTCCTTTAATCTGATTGTACTGCTTCATCAAAGGAGTTACCTTTGTTGTTTTTTCAACTGCTTTTGCCAAGTTTAATTTATTTAAAGGTGGTTGTGTGCGCAAAGTAAAAATTGAAGCGTAAATTTGCCAATGAAACCATAAGGTTCTTATAAATAGTTATGAACAGAAAGTTAAAATTAAATGAACTGAAGAGAGTCTCTGTTGAAGAATTTAAAACTCAAAAAAAACTGCCAATCATTGTTGTTTTGGATAATATACGGAGCTTAAACAATGTTGGATCTTTTTTTAGAACATCAGATGCGTTTAATGTTGAGGCAGTTTATCTATGCGGAATAACAGCCCAGCCGCCGCATCGAGAGATTCAAAAAACTGCATTAGGCGCAACTGAATCTGTTGAATGGAAGTATTTTGAAACCACAGAACAAGCACTGAAAGTATTAAAAGAAAAAGAGTTCATAGTTTACGCGATTGAACAAACTGAAAACCCTATCTATTTGCAAGAATTTACTTATAATTTTGAAAAGGTAGCTCTTGTGTTTGGTAACGAAGTTGATGGAGTTGGCCAAAATGTTGTGAACCTATCAAAAAACAGTATCGAAATACCGCAATTTGGGACCAAACACTCTTTTAATGTTTCAATCAGCTATGGAGTAGTTCTATGGCATTTGGTAAACCAAAGCCTCAAGAGTGTCTAAGACAGGGTGTTCCATGATGTTTCAAACGGGTTGCTCTTTTTTCTGGTTATTAAAAAAAAGCAACTTTTTTCAAAAAGTTTCGTTTTTACAATGTTTACATTATATTTGTCGGTACTTATAGCATGAAAATGTCAAAATACATAGCGGTTTTTATTGGTCTATTTTTCATCGCAGATGCATCTGGTCAAGGGTTTTACAACCGTGGGGTTTGGAAAAAGCATCGTGTTGAATGGAGTGGAGGTCTTGGGGCTTCTAATTTTCTAGGAGATTTAGGAGGTAGAGACAGGGAAGGTTCGGACTTTATATATGATATGGAGCCAACTAAAACCAATCTTGCGTTAACATTCAATCATCTATATTACATTGGAAGAAAGGCCGCAATCCGTTCTAACATCACCTATGCAAGGCTTTCTGCCGATGACAAGCTCACTAAAGAGAAATTTAGAAATAACAGAAATTTAAATTTTCAATCTCATATTTGGGAGGCTTCAGTGCTTGTGGAATTGCAAGTGAAAAAAGAAAGAAGAGGTAATATTTATAATCTAAGAAGTTCGACTGGAAGGAGATTAGGTCTGAAGTCTGCAGGAATAGGTATATATGGTCTTGCTGGTATAGGGGTTTTAGCTTTTAATCCTAAATCCCGAGATGAAAATGGAAGAATGACGGCTTTACATCCATTGCATACGGAAGGTCAAGGATTAATATACAACCATCCTTTATTAGGTGTCATGGAGGGTCCAAAACAGTATAAGCGTGTTGCTGTTGTGTTGCCAATAGGTGCTGGTCTGAAGGTACCTATGAATAGAGATTGGGGATTGAAGATTGAGGCTATGTATAGATTTACATTTACAGATTATATAGACGATGTAAGTGGTGTTTATTTCCAAAATCGTGTTATAGCAGAAAACTACGGCTCTACTGCCTCTTATTTTGCTGATCCCGCAATAATAGGGCATGAGACGCATGGACCAGAAGATGGAGATGTTCAAGGTACAGAATCTTTTTTAGCACAAACGTTTGCTGGTCAGCTTAGAGGAGACGCTACTGATAAAGATGGTTATTTAATTGCTACTTTGTCTGTTTATAAAAGTATTTATACTGCCAAGAGACGCAGAAGACGTAAGACTATCAGAAGGGTTAAGGCTTCATTCTAACTTACTCAACTATACTCTCATTCCTTATTTTATTCTTTGAATTGAAAACATTCACATCCTCAAACCAAATGGTATTTGATGCTGAATACAAAAAGAGTATTTCAAATGCGGCCTCATTCGTTTATCAGAGGAAATCGTGCGATGTTTATCCAGCCAAACGTTATAGAAGATGAAAAACAGTAAAATAGGTAAGTCATCATTCTGGCCAACATGATCTATTGCAAACTATTATTGGTTATGAAAAAAAACATACGTTTTAATTCATTACGTATTAAGTAGGAAAAAAAGCCAATATCTTCTATCTTTATTATTCTATGTAATCTATGTTACCTATTAAAAACATATTCAAAGGGTTCCTTCTATCCTTAATCATAATTGTGCTTAGGCCCTTTGGTTATTCACAAAATATTTTACAAAACGGAGGCTTTGAAGAAGGTCAGGGCGATTGGTCTACCTATTTTGACTCTGGCTTGGGTTATAACGGCAATCTTTCCATGTCATCTTCTAATGCACATAGCGGAGATAAAGCTGCCAAGATTTCAATCACTCAGGTTCCTACAAACCCTCAAATGTTGAAAGCACAGTTAAAAAACAATCTTTTTCACATTGAATCTGGACATTCTTATCATCTTTCATTATGGTTAGAAGCATCGCAAACTATTGATGTACAGCTCATTTTAATACAAAACACTGCCCCCTATTCCTGGTTAGTTGCCAAAACAGTTACTTTGTCAGGGTCCTATCAGCTGTTCGATTTGTATTTTAATTCTGCTCCTTTCACAACCGATGATGATGTAAGGTTTGCCATAAGATGTGGCAGTGCTATAGCTGATATTTATGTAGATGATGTTGTAATTACAGATTGCACATCACCAAGTAACCATTATAGTTTACACACTTCTGTTACGGGAAAAGGAACAGTCAATATCAATCACGCTCTAGGATCTCAAAACTGTATTGAAGCTTGTAATGATCAATTTCAAACAGGAGAAGTAATCAATCTCGCAGCAACACCCGAAGAAGGTTATACTTTTCAAGGCTGGTCAGGAGCATGTTCAGGTAACGGAAACTGTTCCGTTACTATGGACCAAGTCAAATATGTTGGCGTGCACTTTGTGGAAAGCGGAGCTGATAATTCATACATTAATTATAGAAATAGAACAGATTGGACGAGTGCAGGTTATGAAGGACTTATTCCTTATGAAGGAAACATCATTGACATGACTCAGCCGCCCTATAATTGTATAGGCAATGGTAGCTACAATAATTATCAAGCATTATTAGATGTATTAGATGACGTTAAAACGATATCTGGTTTTAATATAATTTATTTTCCTTCAGGGATTTATTACATTGAAGGTCAGGAAAGCTTTTTCATACCCGACAATACTGTAATAAGAGGTAATTGTTCTAGCAATACAACATTAGAGATTAACTCAATTGTGGGAGCTGACCCTTTAGACAATAATAAAATTTTTAGAATAGAAAAAATAGGAGGTCAGTCGACAAAATTTGGTCCTGAAACTCCTTTGGTAGGAGGATATCATATTGGCAGCAACTCCCTGGTGATTGAAGATTCGACTGCAATAGACATTGGTGATTTCATTGAAATCCGTCAGCATAACGATACTGTAAAAATGGCCAGTCAAAGGGTGCCATCAGAAATAGCTAGTTCTACCTGGAATAATGCTTATACCGGATCTGCTTGGGATGCCGTTGGAGAAATCTCCAAAGTTATTGGTAAAAATGGAAATAAACTATTACTTGATAGGGGCCTGCATTATTCATATGACCCTAAATTATTTCCCATGATCAAAAGAATTGGCTTGGTTCAAAATGCTGGCATAGAAAATATTAAAATATATCGCCCTAATGGTAACAAGGATAATATGAACATAGGCATAGAAAGAGCCTATAATTGCTGGGTAAGGAATGTTGAAAGCTCTTGGGCGATGAAATGTCATGTTTCATTAGTCCGGTCTTATCATTGCGAAATAAGGGATAATTACATGCACCATGCGTATGACTACGGAGGTGGTGGTCATGGATATGGAGTATCTATTAATCATAGAGCAACTAGCTGTTTATTGGAACACAATGCTTTCAATACACTCAGGCACGCCATGGTTCTGAGTTATGGTCCTATTGGGAATGTATGTGGCTATAATTTCAGCAGGGTGAGTTACGACCCATGCGGAACTACAGTTCCCATCACCGGAACTTGCATTGGAGATGTAAAAGCAGATATTTCTTTACATGGGTTTTATCCATTAATGAATTTATTTGAGGGAAATATAATTGAATACATCCATTCTTCAGACTGGTGGGGGCCTAGTGGTCCAGGAAATACCTTTTTTAGAAACAGGGCAACTGAACAGGAATTGTACATTAGCGATAATTCTCATTATCAAAATGTTATTGGTAACGAATTAACTTATAATCCTACTGGATGGTCGGATAATTTTGAGATAGATGGAAGTATTAAACATACCACCAAGCATAGCAACAATGACCTTGGTGTTATCGATGTCGATAAAATAAACACGCTACCACCTAGCCTTTACAAAACAAACCCCAATTTCAACTATGGTTTCCCTGTTCCTAATATTGGCCCGGTTTCTGGTATTAATCCGTCGGGTGATTATCCTTATGCAATGCATGACAATAAAGCAAAATACAGATATGACAACACTACTTATAAAGCCCCTTGCATTTCCGCATGTTCCACAAATATCATTGACGAACACAGTGCTTGCGCTTCTAGTCTAGACTTGCTGGCTCCTGCAGAAAACACCACAAAGGTTCTATATGGAATTATTATAGAAGACATTCCCAATACTTATGGAGGAGGAACTGAAGGAGATCCTGAGATTTACATTAAAATATATAACAGTTCCGGTTCATTGGTTTTTTCAAGTGAAAACAGCTATATAAGTGCTGTTCCTGATATTTACATTTCTTGTGATTTTCTCCCCATAGATGTCAGTGATACCTACCAGGTCGATGTATATGAAGATGATGGAGCAATTAATCCTGACGATTTTTTAGGCACAGTATCTTTTCAAGGCTCAAGTAATTCAAACTTTTTCTTTGATTATATCTCAGGAGAACTGCTTCAAATACAGCTTAACAAGGAGTCTTATAATACGCAATATCAATGGAACAATGGAAGTAATTCAAATCCATTAACAGTCAATCAAAGCGGCACTTATTCCGTTACCGTAACCAATAATTTTGGGTGCGAAAGTACCGATAGTTCTATTGTTACACTTGCTCCTGCTCCTCAGATTACCTCCGAAAATCTAAATTTACAAGAGATTTGCTTAGGAAATAGTATAAATCCATTATCGATTAATACCTCTGGAGGAATTAACCTTTCTTATCAATGGTTCATCAACAATATCAATGATACCTCTGGTGGTGACTCTGTTAATGGAGCTATCAATTCTTCCTATTTGCCTAATGTTACAGCTGCAGGTTCCTATTATTATTATTGTGTGGTAAGTGACACTAATACGGGTTGCGATGATGTTTTTTCCAATGTTGCCACTCTTCAAGTTCATGAACCTTTGTCAATATCTGCTCATCCATTATTAAGTCAGACAACCTGCGAAAATGGGGTAATAGACTCTATCAGTATTGGGGTGAATGGAGGTGGAACAACTTCTTATCAATGGTATATAAATTCAACTAACAGTAATTCTGGAGGAGCATTAATTTCCGGTGCCAATTCTTCTAGCTTTACTCCCTCTGTTCAATCTGTTGGAAATCAATATTATTATTGTGAAGTTAATTCAGCGGGATTAGGGTGTAGTTCAATTATTTCAAATACCGCAGAGGTCATTATTATAGATCCAATTAATATAAATTCTCAACCCATTTCAAGCCAGCTCATTTGCTTAGGCGATTCTCTGAATAATCTGATGGTTAGTGCTAATAGCAACTCTAACCTCAGCTATCAGTGGTATTTGAATAATATTAATTTGAATAATGGTGGCTCAGTAATTGTTGGAGCTAACACAGCTAATTATTTCCCACCTTCGAATAATGTTGGTGTCGATTATTATTATTGCCAAATAAACTTATCAATCGCTGGTTGTAATGCGGCATTCTCGGACATTGCAGAAATTTCTATACAATCTCCTATTTCAATTACCCAGCAACCTTCTTTATTTGATGAGGTTTGTATCTACGACACCAATGCCTATGCCCAAGTTTTATCTTCGGGAAATGGTCTCTATCAGTGGTATCAAAGTTCAATAAATTCTTATTTCAATTCAACTGCAATTAATGGAGCAATAAATAATAGCCAATCTCTCTTCTCCAGTAGTCCCGATACCTCTTATTATTTCTGCATTGTCTCAGATCCAAATGCCATATGCCCTGAAGATACATCGGAGATAAGTGCAATTCATTATTTAGACTATCCAACTGCAGCATTTACTTATTCTGATGCTGATTTATTCGTTTCATTTACAAATAATAGCATGAATGGTAATCAATATGAATGGATTTTTGGAGATGGGAACTCAAGTAATTCTAGCGATCCAATGCATCAATATGTAAACTCTGGAACATATACGATTTATTTGATTGCTGAAAACAACTGTAATACCGACACAGCATATCAAACTATCACATTAAATATGACAAGTATAGAAGAAATAGAAAATGCAGGTCTTTTTATATATCCTAACCCTACGGATGGAGAATGTATAATTGATATAAAAACGAATGGATCAGCTGATGGCTCGATACAATTGCTCGACCTAAATGGAAAATTAATTATGGAACGATTAGTTAATAAAAAGAGAACAGAGCTTAATTTGAGAAAATTAGAAAGGGGGGAGTATATGATTCTTTATAAATCAAAAGAACAATCAATAATCAAGAAAATCATCTTACATTAATTCTATAGCTGTTATCTTTATCCTTCTGATAAATTTATTGTAATTCAT
>JAQWQH010000063.1 GCA_029244805.1 Flavobacteriales bacterium | reverse complement strand
TATTTATAGTTCTCAAAGAAATGGCTTTTGTTATAATTCCATTAGCGATGAGTATTTTTCTGGCCGCATTGTTGGTTCCTCCTTTTATGCAACTAAAAAAATGGAAAGTTCCAAATGTTCTAGCAGTATTTATAGTAGGAGCTGCAATCATAGGAGCAGTAAGAGTTGGTGGGTTTATTATTCAACTTACGAACTATGAATATAGTTTAAAAAAGAACGAAATAAACTCCCTTGTGGATACTAAATTATTGCCAACTTTTGAAAGTATAGGGGAATATACTGGAATAGATTTAGGTAAAGATATAGACTGGAGTAGGTTATCCTCTGCCATGTCAACCGGCAAATTAATGGACTCAGTTTCGCCTGTATTAGATATGTTTAATTCTGTAGTTGGGATGTATTTAATGATTTTGATTTATTTAATAATTATTCTAGCTAACATGTACAACTATGAAAAGTGGTTGTTGTACTTAGGAGGCGAGAAAAATGGAAAAGCACTGCACCATGTCGTTAATAATTGGATCGAAGATTTACGAATTTATATAAAAGTTAAAGCGTTAGTAAGTTTGGTAACTGGGATTTTATTTGGAGGTCTTTGTTATTTATTTGGAGTGGATTTCGCGTTGTTTTTCGGGTTTCTAGCTTTTGTGTTAAATTTTATACCGCAAGTAGGTTCTCTTATTGCAACCGTATTCCCAGTGTTATTAGCCTTTTTAGAAATGAATTCATTACCCATGGTTGGACTGTTTGCTGCATTATTAATAGCAGTTCAATTAATAATGGGAACATTTGTTGAAGTCAGGTATATAGGTAAGAGTTTTGCTATGGGCACTATGGTAGTTTTTGTTAATCTTGTTTTTTGGGGTTATTTGTGGGGTATTGCAGGTGTAATACTTTCGGTTCCTATAATAATACTCTTTAAAAATATTGCAAATCATATTGATGAAAGCAGTATGATCGCACGTTTATTTTCAAGTGAAAAGTAAAATGCGGAATTTGTTATTGTACCAAAAGATTAAGGTGGCGTTATATTATTAAAATTAATAAGTCATTTTATGAGAAGTACATATAAATATTTGTTTTCATTTACGTTTTTCTGTTTTTTTCTAACAACAGGTTATTGCCAAAAAACAGCTCCACTTATCCAGGATTGTTTTAATGCTGCTATCATTAAAGCAGAAGGAGAGTTTACGTTTAAAGAATCACCGCAAGGAATAGGCGAGGAGCTAGAGTTTTCAGGAAACCCAAGTAATTCATTACAGTATTTTAAAAAAGAGCATAACAGCGCTTGGTTTCAATTTGATCCAGTTTATAGCGGAATTTTGATTTTTAAAATTATTCCAAAAGACACAGCTACTGATTTTGATTTTCTTTTGTTTAAGTATACGGATGAAAATTTTTGTTCCGACATTGTTAAAAAGAAAATCAAACCGGTTAGAACCAATATATCTCGATTTAGTGCAGAAGAAAATAGTATTACAGGTCTTTCGCTTGATGCTAATAAAGAAAGAGTGCATTCTGGACCTGGTTTCCATCTTAGTAAAGCAATAGAGGTCGAGCAAGAAGATCGATATTATTTAGTTTTGGATAATGTCTACGGAAATACGGCTGGGTTTTCATTGGTTTTTGACTATTACAGGACAGTTGAGCTTACTGGCGTGATAAAAAATGACCAGAATGCTCTGATCAAAGATGAAGTTAAAGTTCTGTGGGAAAATACAGCGGGAGAAATGTTAGCGGAAACAATAGCAGATAAAAATACGGGGGAATTTAAGTTGGATGCAACGATATTGAAAACTTCAAGTCCTGAAGATTATACATTATCTGTTGAAAGTGATAATCATTTCTTCTTCGAGAAAATGATTAAAATTACTTCTGAAGCCTTTCCAGATCCTATAAATGTCATTTTACCTGAATTAAAGAAGGGTAAGAACATAGTTTTAAATAATATAAATTTTTTTGGAGGTTCGCCCAGAGCTTTGCCTGCTTCAATACCCACCTTTAACAGATTATTAAAGTTAATGAAAAGGAATAAATCTCTTAGGATAAGGATTGATGGACATACAAACGGCTGTCCTGGGGGAGTAGCAGTAAGTCAAGATCTCTCTTTAGCCAGAGCACTTACTGTGAAATCGTTCTTAATAAAAAAAGGAATCGATTCGGAACGGATTTCTACTGAGGGATTTAATTGCACGCAAATGTTATTTCCAGCAACTGGGACAGAGGAGCAACAGTCATTGAATAGGCGAGTGGAAATATTAGTGACTAGCTATTGATTATTTTTCTTTTCCTTTTACTAATCCGGTCTTTTTTTCATAGCCATATGGGCAATGCTTGCATCCACTTTTACAACAACGTCCTCTTTTTAAATGGTATTTTTCGGTAAATACTCTATAGCCATCTTCAGACCAGTAAAAATCATCTGGCTCTAATTTGGGAGTATTTGAAAAATTTTCCATTTTGCAAATATATGCCATTGGAGTGCAATAAAGAGGCATAATTGTATTGTATAATATTCATTCATATTATTATATTCGCCACAAATATATTTTTCATGGAAATTAAAGACTTAGAACCACAAGCAGTTTGGAACAATTTTACAAAGCTAAATAGTGTTCCTCGCCCTTCTAAAAAGGAAGAGAGAGTAATCGCTTTTGCAAAAAATTTTGGAGAGAACCTAGGTTTGCCTACCTATGTAGATTCGGTGGGTAACGTAATAATTTCAAAACCTGCCACCGTGGGTATGGAAAATAGGAAAATGGTTGTTTTACAGTCGCACCTTGATATGGTTCATCAAAAAAATTCAGACACAGAATTTGATTTTGACACACAAGGAATTCAAATGTTAATTGCTGGAGATTGGGTTACTGCTAACGGAACCACTTTAGGTGCAGATAATGGAATGGGAGTAGCAGCAATAATGTCTTTGCTCGAATCTACTGATATTGCTCATCCAGCATTAGAAGCTTTATTTACAATAGACGAAGAAACAGGGATGACAGGAGCTTTTGGGTTAGAGCATGGGGTTTTGAAAGGAGATATATTATTGAATTTGGATACTGAAGATGATGATGAATTCTCTATAGGTTGCGCAGGTGGGATTGATACAAATACAAAATATAGCTACTCAGAAGAAGCGGCATCAGGAATTGCTTACTCGATTTCAGTGAAAGGTTTAAAAGGAGGTCACTCTGGTATGGATATTCATTTGCAACGCGGAAATGCAAATAAAATAATGAATCGTTTACTATGGAATTGCGAGGATTTGGAGCTTCAAATAGCAGAAATAAATGGAGGCAGTCTGAGAAATGCAATTCCTAGAGAGTCTTTTGCAACTATTACAGTGAAGGATGATTCATATTTAGAAATATTTTCAAAAAGAGTTGAAGAAATTAAAGGAGAGTTTTCTGTTTCAGATGGTGGATTAATAATTGAAATTACTCCTGTTGATTTACCGAAAAAAGTAATGTCTCAAAGTGATGTCTTAAAGCTTACGAATACAATTTATGCTGTGCATAATGGTGTTTACAGAATGAGTATGACAATTGAAGGGTTGGTTGAGACGTCTTCCTCTTTAGCAAGAGTTACTGTAAAAGATGGAGAATTTAATACTCAGAGCTTACAGCGCAGTTCTCTAGAAACGGCCAAAATGGATATTGCTCATACAGTGGGAGCAGTCTTTCAATTAATGGGTTGTGATGTTGAACATACGGGCTCTTATCCTGGCTGGGATCCAAACTCAAATTCTGAAATATTGGAATTAATGAAAGGAAAATACAAAGCCCTTTATAATGAAGACCCAAAAGTCATGGCATGCCATGCAGGTCTGGAGTGTGGTATTTTGGGTGAGATTTATCCGAATTGGGATATGATTTCATTTGGCCCGACTATTCGAAACCCACATTCTCCGGATGAAAAAGTAAAAATTGATACGGTTGCAAAGTTTTGGACATTACTAAAAGATGTATTGAAAGATATACCTGTTAAGTAGAATCAGAATGTCACTTTTAATACATATGTGGTTTGCATAATTCCAAATTTTAAGGTGAATTCATAACCGTCGTAATACAGATCCTTAATTTGATAAGTAAAAAGTTCATATTATTTTTATTCTTATTCTTCAGTTTATTGGGGTATTCTCAAAAAGTTGGATTAGTGTTGAGTGGTGGTGGAGCGCTGGGTTTAGCGCATGTAGGTGTGTTAAAGGCTTTAGAAGAAAATAATATTCCTATTGATTATATTACAGGGACAAGTGCAGGTGCTATGATTGGGAGTATGTACTCCGCTGGCATGTCACCAAAGCAAATGGAGTATTTGTTTTTTGATGATAAGTTTGAGTTAATATCTAATGGTGGGGTCGAAACCCAATATAAATATTTTTTCAGAAAAGCGGAAAGTGATGCATCCATAGTGAACATTAGGTTTTCCAATGATTTTAATGTTTCCAAGTCATTGCCAACAAGCTTAACAAATCCGATTTCCCTAGATTTTGAATATATGAAACAGTATTCAAATATATCTGCACAGGTGGATTACAATTTTGATAGTTTGTTCGTTCCCTTTAGATGCGTTGCTTCGGATATTAATACAAAAAGTCAAGTTGTTTTTGGGACAGGTCACCTGAATCAAGCCGTAAGGGCTTCTATGACTTACCCTGGATATATAAGGCCTATAATGGTGGAAGGGAAACTACTATTTGACGGTGGTTTATACAATAATTTTCCGTCCGATATTATGTATGATGAATTTATGCCAGACATAATTATAGGTGTCAATTTTACGGATACTGTGGCGCCTCCCGATCAAGATGATCCAATATCTCAATTAAAAACTATGATATTGAATAGAGCGGAAACATCCATAATTTGTGAGAATGGAATTTTAATAGAACCCAAAGCAAGTATAGGTGTTTTCGATTTTGGGAAAGCAGAGGAAATTGTCAAAGAAGGATATGACGCAACAATGGCATTAATGGATAGCATAAAAGATGCAATTCATTTAAGGATTAGTGATTCCGCATTGTTGCAAAAACGAATGGAATTCAGAAAAAAATTAAAACCAATATATTTTGAAGAAGTTACAGTGGAGGGGGTAACAGAAAATCAAGCAAATTATATAAAGTCAGCGTTAATCCGTAAAAAGGAATTGCTAAGTCTCGACGAATTACAAAAAAGGTATTTTCGATTGGCTGAGGATGAAAAAGTCAAAAACATTTACCCTCTCGCTCAATACAATGCTTTAACAGGTAACTATGTGTTGGTCATTCGTGTTAAGCCGGAAAAGCCTTTCAATATTAAATTTGGTGGTTTGTTTTCATCTAGGCCCATTAACACTGCTTATCTTGGTATGGAATATTTGCGTTTAAATAAATTTGCGTTCAAGCTTTCTGCAAATTCTTATTTTGGAAAGTTCTATGGTTCTGTTGGGGGTAGAGTTGACATCGAGGCCAATTACAAATTGCCCATTAAATTAGGGGTATATGGATATATTAGTAGATGGGACTTTTTCAAGAGCTTTGCAACTTTTTTTGAAGATGTAAAACCATCTTATATAGTCGAAAACGAAAGGTATTGGGGTGCTGATTTACAGCTTCCTGTCTCCAATTTTGGAAAGCTATCAATTTCGTATGATATTGGGTTGACCGAGAATAATTATTATCAAACTGAACAATTCTTAGCATCAGATACGGCGGATGCAACAAATTTTGAAGCACAAGTAATAGGGTTCAATTATAAGCAATCAAACCTTAATCGTAAAATATACGCTACAGAAGGGGGACTGGTGCATTTACAGGCAAATTATATATTTGGAAAAGAAAGTAGTGTCCCGGGAAGTACATCTCCTTTGGTTTCTCCAACTGAAAACATGGATCATATCTGGTGTTTGTTTAAGGGACGGCTAGAACAGTATTTTAAATTATCGAAACATATACGATTTGGAGGGGAAATGGAAGGTGTACTATTGCTGGCGGACAATTTTTTGGATAATTACACCGCAACTATGATACAAGCACCTTCTTACTATCCTACTATAGAAAGTAAAACTTTTTTCATTTCAGAGCATTCTTCACATGATTATATTGCAGGTGGTGTGAAAGCAATTTTTTCAGTTAGGCCTTCTTTGGACTTAAGAGTTGAGGGTTTTGTGTTTCAACCGCACACTGAGATATTACCAAATGAATTTAATTTACCAGCTTATGATATTAATAACCCTTGGTCCGCCAGGTATTATATTGGTTCAGGAAGTTTAGTTTATAGTAGTCCTCTTGGCCCGATTTCACTATCGGCGAACTATTATGAGGCGAGAGAAAACCAATGGAGTTTCCTGTTTAATTTTGGTTACCTTATTTATAATAAGCGTTTCCTTAAAAAATAATTATTCTCCTGTGTAGTTTGGTTTTCTTTTTTCAAAAAAAGCTTGTATTCCTTCTTGGTGATCATGCGTTTTAGCAGCAAGTGATTGAAGCTCCTTTTCCATATCTAATTGTTCTTGCAAAGAATTAGTAAATGATTTGTTTAACGCTTTCTTTGTTAAGCCAAATCCTTTGGTTGGTCTTTTCGATAGCTTTATTGCAAAATCAAGCACAACTTCCATTAATTGTTCGTCAGCAACCGTTTCATAAATCATTCCCATTTCTTTTGCTTCAATAGCAGATGTTTTATTTCCCAAAAACATCATCGCTGTGGCTCTTTGAAGTCCAATTAATCGAGTAAGGAAAAAAGTCCCGCCGCTATCCGGAACTAAACCAATGTTACTAAATGACTGAATAAAATTTGCTGACTCGGCAGCAAAGGTTATGTCACATGCAATTGCAATGTTTGCTCCTGCACCAGCAGCTACTCCGTTCACAGCACAAATAATGGGTTTTTCAATATTTCTTATTAATCCAATAATAGGGTTGTAAGTATGCTCAACAATCTCTCCAATATTTGGCCCATTTTCTCTTGTAGCCTCCTCTAAATCTTGACCAGCACAAAACCCTTTCCCATTAGCCGTTAAAACAACTGCTCTAATAAATTTTTCGTCTCTTGAATAGGTTAATGCATCTATTGTGTCATCTGCCATTTCAAAATTAAAGCTGTTTAATACATCAGTCCTGTTTAATGTGATTACAGCCACGCCTTCATTAATTTCAAATTTAATATTCTTGTATGTTCTCATTGCTTAGAAAAATTATTTTCATAAAAGTAAAAGTATTCTGTTATATAGTTGATAATCTTTTCAATAATTACATGAGGAAAAATACATCACGCTATTTTGATATAATTTCAGCAGCAATATTAACTTTGCAACTTAATAATTATAAAAATTTACCATGAGTCAGTTCCACAATCTTAAAGTAGTTGATATAAAGAATGAAACTTCAGACACGGTTTCTGTTGCATTTGAAATACCTGAAAGTGATAAAAGTTCATTCGAGTATATTTCTGGACAATACCTCACTTTAAAGGTGGATATTAATGGAAAAGAAGAAAGAAGATCATACTCAATGTGCTCGTCTCCCTCTGCTGGCGAGGAAATGCGTATTGCCGTAAAGCGCGTTGAAAATGGCCTGGTATCCAATTTTATCAACGATTCAATAAAAATAGGAGATCGAATTGAAGTAATGCCGCCGCAAGGTAATTTCATTCTGGAGACAAGTAAAGAGCAGAAAACATATGTTGGGTTTGTTGCAGGAAGTGGAATTACCCCAGTCTGGTCAATGATTAAATCTGTTCTGCAAAATGAGCCTCTAAGTAAATTTATTTTATTTTACGGGAATAAAACAAGTGAGAGTACAATATTCAAAAATGATATTGATTCTTTAGTTGGAGAACGTTTAATTGTTCATCACATACTTTCCAGAGAAGAAACAGGAAATACAGTTTTATCAGGAAGAATAAATGAAACTAAAGCAATTGAACTTTTAAATTCCGATTTGGATTTGTTGAAGGCACATTGCTATTTTATGTGCGGCCCTGAAGAAATGATATTTTCTGTTAGAAATGCTCTACAGGGGCTTGGCGTATCAGATGATAAGATCAAATATGAACTATTTACCACACCTGTTTTATTTGCAGAGGAAAAAGAGGTGGTTATTTCTGAATTTAAAGGAATGGCTAAAGTGAAAGTGATATATGATGATGAAGAGGTTGAATTTGATTTGGATTCCGATGGAGATAATGTGTTGGATGTTGCTATGAAACATGATGTCGATGCCCCATTTTCTTGCAAAGGAGCTGTTTGCTGTACTTGCAAAGCTAAGGTTACGCAGGGAAGAATGACAATGGATGCTAATTATGCATTAAGTGATGAGGAGGTTGCTGAAGGTTTTGTTCTGGCATGTCAAGCTCACCCAGCATCGGAAAATGTGACATTGGATTTTGACGAAGCATAAACATCTCGTATTCTTTTTTCTAACTTAATTTTTTTTCCTTTTTACTGCCAAGGGTCACTTTCATGTTTTGGTAATTAATTGGTGGGCATTAATTTGTTTTGTATATTGACAACCCAAATTAAAAAATAACCATGAAAAAAATCATTGCTCTATCACTTTTACTAGCCTCAATTCATACAGTAAATTCACAAACTTACAATGTTGGAGGTCCCGTGTCTTTTACTTCTAAATTGTTGTCCGATGACAGTAAGATCATGGAATATGTGATGCCAGTCTTTGATCTTGAAAAACAATTAGAAGAAGATTTTATTAATAGCACAAATAAGGTTGGTCCTTTTCGATTTGGATATGAGCATATTACCAATTATGGTTTGCAAAATTCTGGAACTTGGCAAACTACGGATGAAGGAGACAAACTTTGGAAAATCCAACTTTCATCTCCTGGAGCATTGTCTATGAATGTAATATTTAATGACTTCTTTATTCCTGAGGGTGGTTCTGTTCATTTATATAATAAAGAAACGGAAATGGTTGTAGGGGCTTATACAGAAAAGAATAATAATGTAAATACCATGTTAGGAACTGATTTGATCAAGGGAGAAACCGTAGTTATTGAGTATTTTGAGCCGAGCGAAGTTGCAGGTCAAGGAAGATTGCTAATAGGAATGGTTGTGCATGGTTATGTAGATATTAATAACTGGTATCCGATTAAAGTAGGGGAGTCCGGAACTTGCAATAAAGATGTTGTTTGTTGGGATGCTTGTGGTTGGTTGGATGAAATAAGGTCAGTGGCCAGAATAGCAAATGGAGGAGGTCTTTGCACGGGAACATTGATAAATAATACAAGTGAGGATGGCACTCCTTACTTCTTAACAGCAAATCACTGCGGTCCGTCATCCATGGGAAGTGCAGTTTTTAAGTTTAACTACAATAGCACCAATTGTTCAAGTTCAAATGCAAATGCAGCAGGTGCAACTACTGGAAATAGTGTTAATGGGTCTACTCTTAAAGCGAGTAATTCAGCCTCTGATTTTGGGTTGATAGAGTTAAATACTACTCCGCCAGCAAGTTATGAAGTATTCTATGCTGGTTGGGAAAATGGAGGAGCGTCACCGCAAATAGGAGTAGGCATACATCACCCATCAGGAGATGTAAAGAAATTAGCATTTGATGATGACCCCTTAACAAGTGCAGCTGGATTGTCCATCTCTAACTCGTCATGGAGAATAGAGGCTTGGGAAAGAAATACGACAACCGAGGGAGGTTCTTCAGGTTCTGGGTTATGGGATGAGAATCATCATTTAGTTGGCCAGTTGCACGGAGGACAAGCTAATTGCAGTAATAGTATTAATGATTATTATGGTAAATTTTCAATGTCTTGGACCGGAAATGGTTCCAGCTCACCCTCTTCTAGATTAAGCGACTGGTTGGATCCTACTGGTTCTGGAGTTGCCTCTTTAGATGGGTTTGATCCCAACGGCGGAGTGGATGTGCCAGCTTTTTGTTTAACAAGTGTAAAAGAAATTGATAGCAATATTTTCTTTGAAATGTATCCAAATCCAGCATCTAATAGTTTAACGGTTATGCTAGTTAATAGTGGTTTGAATAACGTGTCTATTGAATTAGTTGATCTACAAGGAAGGTTAATTTCATCTTACAAAAATATAACCGGAACTATCATGAATGTTGATTTAAGTTTCGTTTCCAGTGGAGTATATTTTATTAAGGTAAGTGCTGAAGGAACTATCCAAACAGAAAAGTTAATAGTAGAATAAGTTTACAATCGAAACATGAGGCCTCGTTCTTAAGTGTGGCCTTTTTACACTATATAAATGAATATTGTTATTACAGGTTGCTCTAGGGGCATAGGTTTAGAGTTAGTAAAGTTGTTTTCGAAGCAACATAATGTTTATTGTTTGACTAGAAACATAGATCCAATTGAAAAATACAAAAATGAAGTTGGAGATTCAGGCAGGATTAACTTTCTTCAATTTGATTTTGAATCGTTCAACACTGTCGAATTAAAAACTTTTCTTACTATTGATAATGGTATAGATGTTTTGATTAACAATGCAGGTTATCTCGTGAATGAAACATTTTCACAGATTTCAGAAAGTAATTTACGAAAGATGTATGAAGTGAATTTGCTAGGTCCGTTTCGATTAATTCAAAATGTTATTCCATTTCTAAGAGAGGATAATTCTCATGTAATAAATATAGGAAGTATGGGGGGCGTTCAAGGATCTGTAAAGTTTCCGGGGTTGTCTGCTTATAGTTCTTCAAAAGGAGGGCTGTCGATTTTAACTGAGTGTTTAGCTGAAGAATATAAGGAATCAAACATTAAATTTAATTGTTTAGCGCTTGGCGCAGTTCAAACAGAAATGCTAAATGAGGCCTTCCCAGGATATGAAGCTTCAGTTTCCGCAATAGAAATGGCTCAATATATATATAGTTTTGCATTAAATGGATCAAGATTTATAAACGGAAAGGTGATTTCTGTGTCAAATTCCACTCCGTAAAACATTGATATACAATAGGTGTAGAAAATAATTAAAAAAAACATTAATTTTTTCTTGCTAAGAAGAGAAAAGGAAATACATTTGCACCCGCTTTGAAAGAGTAGGCCATCAATCACCAAGAGCAAAAGAGCTTTAGTGAGGCTGCTAAAAAAAAGTTTTGAAATAATTTTTAAAAAAGTTGCAGATATAAAAATTAGAATTACATTTGCACCCGCTTTGAAAAGAAAGGTCAACAATTACGAAAAGCAAAAGAGCTTAAGTAAGGCCAATCAAAAAAAAGTTTTGAAATAAATTTAAAAAAAAGTTGCAGATATAAAAATTACAATTA
>JAQWQH010000055.1 GCA_029244805.1 Flavobacteriales bacterium | reverse complement strand
TTTGCCTGAGATTAAAATCCCTCCGCAAACAAAAAATAGTAGGAGGGTTGTTGCTCCAGAAGATTTAATTCCAAACAAGTTCTGCATAAAACCAGAGGTAACAAAGCCAACAGCTGAAGCTACCATGAACATTGAAACTATCGTAATGATAAAATAAACCCAAAGGACCGGTTTACCTAATTTTTTATAGCCATCTATTATGCTTGTTCCTGTTGCATTTGCGTATCTAGAACCATATTCAAAGAATGGATATTTCAAGAGGTTTGCAATAATAACAGCCCATAATAATCCAAAACCAAATTTTTCACCAGCTTGCGTAGATTGAACAAGATGTGATACCCCGATTGCAGTTGATGCAAACAAAATTCCTGGTCCTAAAGCTTTTAAAAGGTTATTCTTTTTCATGTCAAACAAAAATAAGATAATCGGTAATACAATAAAATAGATGAAAGGAATAGGTTAAATTTGTAACATGCAATTGAATACTATATCATTGGATAAAACCGGTAAATTTTCTAAGCTTATTTTGGATTATGTAAATAACTCTGATGCTCTTTCTGAGTTCATATCAGAAAAAGTGACTTTGGAAAATTTTAAAAGTAAGTTGATCGAAAAGAACTTATCGAAAGACAAGAGAGAGAGTTGTTAGTTAAGCGTTTAACTGTGCAATATGAAGATTTAGGCTTTGAGATTGCTGATAATATTCCTCTTCTAGCTAATGACAACGCCTATGCAGTAACTACGGGACATCAGCTTTGTTTGATGGGTGGTCCACAATATTTTATTCATAAAATCATTTTTACAATAAAATTATCAATACAATTAAAGAAAGCTTTTCCAGATAATGAATTTATTCCAATTTTTTGGCTTGCGAGTGAAGATCATGATTTTGATGAGATAAACGAAGTTAAATTTTTTAGAAGCAAGTTGAAAATCGACGATAGTTACTCAGGACCAGTAGGTAGATTAGATGCGGATATTTTTCAAACTGTGGTACACCAATTAAATGAAATACTTGGCGATTCAATAAACGAATTGGAGATAAAAGATTTATTTACCCGAGCTTACCAAGCTGGTTCCTTGTCTGACGCTACCAGTAGGTGGGTAAATGAGTTGTTTAAGAGTTTTGGATTGGTTATTTTGGATGCAGATGACATAGAGTTGAAAAGAAGCTTTGGCGCAATTATCAAGGATGAATTAGTAAATAGAAATAGCTGTGATTTAATCTCGAAAACGTCAATCCGACTCAAAGAATTAGGTTATAATGCTCAAGTTCATCCGAGAGAAATTAACCTGTTTTATATCGATAATAATAGTAGAGAAAGAATTGTTTTTGAGAATAATAAATATGTAGTTTTAAATACTGATTTATCGTTTTCTGAAAATCAAATTCTTGATATTTTGGATACGAATCCTGAAAGGTTTAGTCCGAATGTAGTTATGAGACCTGTTTATGAGGAGTCCATTTTACCTAATATAGCATATATCGGAGGGCCTGGAGAAATCGCTTACTGGTTGCAATTAAAATCAAATTTTGATAGATTAAAAATAGCATTTCCGTTATTAATTCTGCGTGATTCTTTTGTTATGTTAAACCCCAAACAAGTTTCCGGGTTTAATGATTTGGGTTTTAAATTAGAGGATGTATTTAAACCGGAACACACATTGGTCAAGAATTTTTTGAGGTCAAATTCAAAAGGTGACATGAGTTTTCAGAAAGAGGAGGATATTATAAATAACCTTAAATCGGAATTACTTCAGAAAGTTGTTGGAATAGATAATTCATTGGCGGGAATGATTAATGCAGAAATGACAAAAATGAACAAACTTATCGAAAAGCTGGAATCTAGAATTATTAAAGCTCAAAAGAGTAAGCAGGAAGTCTCTGTTAATAAAATATTGAAGTTTAGGGAAGCTGTTTTACCAAATGATTCATTAGTTGAAAGACAAGAGAGTTTTATTCCTAATTATGTGAAATATGGGGATGAATATATCAATCACCTAATAAAGTATAGTGATGTTTTCAATTCTAAATTGAAAATATTAACCTGACTATATTGTAGTTAAAGTTTCTTTTCACGGTCGTTTATTATTCCATTATTTAACCTTTGGTGATTTCATTGAGAAATTATTAAATTTAACCCACCTGGCAGGATTGAGGTTTTGAAAATTTTGATATACTCTCAGTTATTGCTCCAATAAATACTGCTAGTGTTTGATTTTTATTTGTTTCGATAACCTTAAAAAATCAAAAATTAATAACCGAAAATATTATAAATGGAATTTAACTTAAAAAATACATTCATATCTGAATTACCCGGAGATTTAGACTTGAGTAATTCGCGAAGACAAGTTCATAAAGCTTGTTATTCTTTTGTGAATCCAGCAAAAATAAAATCCCCAGAACTCATTCACTATTCAAAAGAAGTTGCTGATTTCTTAGGTTTATATGAATCGGATTGTCAATCTCAGCAGTTTCTGCAAATATTTTCAGGTAATGAAATCATAAAAAACTCGAAACCTTTTGCTATGTGTTATGGCGGGCATCAATTCGGTCATTGGGCGGGACAACTAGGTGACGGCAGAGCTATTAATATAGCAGAAATTGATTCCAAAGGTAAACGTTGGTCATTACAATTGAAAGGAGCAGGCGAAACTCCTTATTCTAGGTCTGCCGATGGCCTTGCGGTATTAAGATCTTCGATACGCGAGCATTTATGCAGTGAAGCTATGTTTCATCTTGGAGTTCCTACGACTCGTTCATTGTCACTGTCTCTTACTGGAAATAAAGTGCTTCGAGATGTTTTGTATGACGGAAACCCGGAATACGAAAAAGGAGCGGTAGTATGTAGAGTTGCGCCTTCATTTATTCGATTTGGAAGTTTTGAAATATTTGCATCTAAAAAGGATAATTTTACATTAAAGAAGTTAACGAACTATACAATAAAACATTTTTACCCTGGTATTGAGCAAGGAACAAAAAGAGGGTATATAGAGTTTTTTCAAAAAGTTAGTGAATGTACCTTAGAAATGATAATTCATTGGCAACGTGTAGGTTTTGTGCATGGGGTAATGAATACCGACAATATGTCCATACTTGGTTTAACGATTGATTACGGACCTTATGGTTGGTTAGAAGGATATGATAAGCAATGGACGCCAAATACTACCGATATTCAGCATAAGCGGTATCAATTTGGTGAGCAGGGAAATATAGCACTCTGGAATCTGGTAAAACTAGCCAACGCCTTATATCCTTTAATAGAAGAAGCTGAGCCATTAGAAGAAATAATCAGTGAATTTAAAAAACAATATTCTGCAAGGTATCTAAAGATGATGAAATCCAAATTAGGATTAGAAATGGAAGATAAGAATGATCTCAACATGATTAATCAACTAGAACAAAATCTTGAATTAACAGAAACTGATATGACAATCTTTTTTCGGGGATTAGGTAATTTATCCAAAAATTTGGTTTTTTCAGAAAAAGATGATTTATCCTTTCTAGACTCGGTCAGAAATGCCTTTTACAAAATTGAAGAAGTTAATGGAGAAATACTTGGATTTTGGAAAGATTGGATTGCTCAATATGTTAAAAGACTTCAGAAGGAAGCTTTTTCTGATGTTGAGCGTAAACAGAAGATGAATTTGGTGAATCCGAAATATGTGTTAAGAAATTATATGGCGCAAATTGCTATCGAAGCTGCTGATGAAGGTGATTATAATGTAATTGAAGAATTGCACGATATTCTAAAAGATCCGTATGGTGAGCAAATGGAAAACCAAAAATGGTTTGAGAAAAGACCAGAATGGGCAAGAACAAAAGTTGGCTGTTCTATGCTTTCTTGTAGTTCTTAGTTTAATGGTTAATCATATCGATACAATTAAATACTTGTAAGTTTAGAAGGCAAATCCAAATAAATTGTTTAAATTGAGGCAGAGCAAATAACAAAAATTTAGAATAATACATTTGTAGAATTACTTATTAGTTTGAAGTATGGAAGGGAATATCTGATTGTCGGAAATTCCAATACTAATGACGGAAATTCATAATACAATTGTATTGATTAAGTTAATATTTGTCTAGTTATAAATCAAAAAACTAATCTAACTATGAAAAATGCTATTTTTTGTGCGGTAGTTCTGCTTGGAACGCTCAGCTTTACTTTTATTGAAAAAGAATCCGGAATTATGTCGGATTATTCCTGTGATAGTAATTTAAATCAATTTAATGTATCAGCCGGAAAAACGGGTGCTCCTGGAGAGGCTAATTGTACTCAATGTCATTCTGGAACAGCTCTTTCTGGAGTGGGAACCAATACATTAATTTTTTCTGGAGCGAATGATGAGTATGTCCCTGGTCAAACATATACATTTAATTTGGATGTGTTAAATAGCACGGCTACTGGCTTTCAAATGACAGGTTTAGATGCTACCAATGCGAAAGCAGGAAGCTTTATAGCAGGAACCGGTTTTGATATTCAAACCAATTCCGGCAAAGAATATGTTAATCATTCCGGAGCAAGCTTGTCTTCTTGGACTTTTGATTGGACGGCTCCTGCATCCGCTGTTGGAGATGTTACATTTTATTTGGCTTCGAACGTAGCAAACGGAGATAATTCAACAAGTGGAGATGAAATTTATTTATCAGAGCTAGTAATTTCCCCGGCTCCCGCAAGTAAGGTTGAGGAATTGTCGACTTTGTTAAATTCAGATTTCAATTTAAGTTTCGATGCGGCCTCTAATGAAATAAACTTAAATTACATGGCTAGATCAAGTACTGAAGTTACAGCTAAAGTGTTTAACATCAAAGGAGAAGAAGTTGCTATGAAAAAATTGGGTAATTGTCTGCAAGGGAATAATAGCAACAGTCTAAAAATAAGAAAACGACTTTCAACAGGAGTGTATTTGGTTACGTTAGAAATTAATTCTGAATATTTCACGAAGAAACTATTTGTCCGGTATAATTAGAAACGCTAGGTTAATTATTTAGTTTTGCACCTTATAATCAATTATAATGAGCAAAAATATAGAAGAAAGAATTAACAAGGTTGTTGAAGTCTATTTCAAAGAAAATTCTGAAATTGAGTGGATTCCTGCAAAAGCAATAATGCCTGGTTTAATAGCAGCAGGTGTATTTGCTAAAGATGTAAAAAAAGGGTTACCTCTTAGAAAAGTTTTACGTTTACTAGACAAAAATAATGCACTCGATTCGATACCTCTTCTTCATGTGGAAAGAAATGAAAGCTCAGTCTATTGGTACTTTGTAAGAGAAGGTTTTAAATATGCTCCAAAAGAACCGGTTAAAGAAATAACGAAGAAACAAAAAGCAATTCGGAGACGAGAGAGTAGTGATGAATACTATTTGATTGGATTGATAAACGATATGCTGAACGCAAGAGCTTCTCACCAGCATACGTTTGATTTTCTTTTAGGGGATTACCACAAAAATGGCAAAACTAGAACAGAGCTTCCTTTAGATGCGTTTTATTCAGAGAAAAATTTGGTAATTGAATTTTTAGATAAAAGTAATTCAGAATCTATTAATCAAGATAAGATGACAATAAGCGGTGTAACAAGAGCTGACCAAAGAGATATATACCGTAAAAGAAAGCAAGGAGTTTTAAGAGCAAATGACATCAATCTAATTGAAATAGATTATGCTCATTTTGATTGTGACGCAGAACAAAACCTTTCTCGAAATAGAGAAAATGATTTAAAACTTCTGAGGGAAATATTAAAACATTATATTAAATAATAAGATGGGTAAGTTGTGTATGCTAGTTCTTTTACTAGTAATGTTTAATTCCTGCAAAAAAGAGGTAGTAGATTATACCCAAATAGACGAGGATATAATTACAGAATATATAGTAGATAATAATTTAACTGCTATAGCTACAGGTACGGGGCTCTATTATGTTGTTGATACACCTGGTAATGGTACGCAACCAAATAGTCAATCTACGGTTACAGTTGCTTATAAAGGTTATTTAACAAATGGATCGGTATTCGATGAATCGGCTAGTTCCGGAATATCTTTTTCATTGACCAGTGTAATACAAGGTTGGCAGGAAGGAATTCCCTATTTTAAAGAAGGCGGATCGGGCATATTGCTCATTCCTTCGGAGTTGGGCTACGGTAGTCAGGCTACGAGTGGAATACCAGCAAATTCTGTACTTGTATTTGAAGTTGCACTAATTGATGTTTTGTAAGCTATATACGTTCAAGATAAGCTTTCATTTTTCCGATTAACCTTTTCTTTTCTTCAGCAAATTCTACTTTATTTAATTGGTGATCAACTTCATCAGCAACTAACTTGATGAAATCGGAATAGAGATTTTTGGATTTCGCATCACCTTTGAAGATGATTTTCTTAATTACATCTTTGTCAGATAGTTCAATTAGGTTTTTGTATTTGTATATTTCGTCTAGTTCAATTAGACTAGCTCGGTTGTCTACTGTCTCCATATTCAATAAGTTATATCATATTCTTCAAAATTAATCATAAAGTAGATACATAAGAATGATATCTCATATTATTTAGTTTTAAGCGCAAAAACTAGGCAGGTTTATTCTTGAAAACCGAAAACCATTTTTTCGGGATCGAATATAGGAGTATGCCTCCAAAAATAATTACTGCTCCAATAAATTCCTTTTTTGTGAAAACTTCATTTAAAATGAAGTAATTGGTAACAGAAGCAAACAGAGGTTCTAAAGAAAATATTAAAGCGATATATGTTGTGCTGATGTGCTTTTGGCCCCAAACGGTAACAAAATAGCAAAATAAAGTTCCGAGAAAGCCTAAATAAAGGATGTTGAATATGGCGTCATTCTCAAAAAGAATAGGAGGGAAGTTGTTTAAAGCTTGCTTGGAAAAAAGCCCTACAAAAGAGACTAGTCCAGCAAAAAAGAATTGGTAAAAGATTAAGGAAAGAAAATCATATTTCCGCACGTACAATCCTGAAAAAACAATGTGGATAGCGCAAATTACTGCGGCGGCTAAAGTTACCAAGTCTCCTAGATTAAACCCTGATAATTCGGACTTAAAAGTAAGTAAAATTAGGCCAATTGCTACCATTATAATAGAAAGGGTTTGTTTCTTGTTAAATTTTTCCCAACCGATTAAAAACAAAATTATCGGAACCAAAATTACAGCAGAACAAGTAATAAATGCGCTATGATTGGCGCTGGTAAAAATTATTCCAATTGTTTGAGATATATAAATAGTGCCTAATAAAACGCCTAAAACAAAGCCAGATTTTAAGGAGTTTTTGTCCAAGAGCTTTTTCCATTTTTTTGTAATACATAGGTAAGCGAGTAGCACGAGAGTTGCAATCAAATTTCTTAATCCAGACAGTAGAAAGGGGTCGATAGACTCTGAAACATCTTTCACCACAGTAAAGGTGGTTCCCCAAATCAAGCAACATCCTAGAATTGCTAGAATAGGTAAAGTCGGCATGGTCCCTTGTATATTTTTCACGCGGCGAATTTACATTTAATAATGGCAATCAAAGAAATACTTCGGCAATACTAGGAAAAATGTTAAACCTTATCAGCGTAGTAAATGTTTTCCAATAAAATATCCATAGAAACAATGTCTAATGTTTTTTCGTTTGTAGCCTCCAATAGAACTTTTGGTGCTTTACCATTATCATATGCTTCTTTAAATCTTTCAGCACATAAACACCATTTATCTCCTTCCTTTAAGCCTTTAAAGCCCCATTGCGGCAATGGCGTCGATAAGTCATTGCCAACTTGTTTCGAAAACGCTAAAAATTCCGTTGTGGCAACAATGCAAACTGTATGTACACCAAAATCTTCTTCATTGGTATTGCAGCACCCATCTCTAAAAAAACCTGTCATGGGGTCTGTGCTGCATAAAATTAAAGGCTGTCCGAAAACATTGAGATTTTCCATTATAGTGATAATTAAGAAAAGTAAAATTACTAAAATAACTGTGTTTTCTATCAACTATTATTATTTTTACGTTAACTAAAAACATATTGGTTGTGAAATACATTTATGGAGTTCTAGCTTTATTTTATGGCTTGAATATATCGGCTCAGCAAACACATGTTATTACTGGCTATGATCATTATTTTAGTCCAGATACCGCATATGTAAATATTGGAGATACGGTTAGATTATTGAGTTTGGGGTATCACAGTATTACTGAACAAGATTCTATTGATTGGGCAAACAATGCATCTTCAGATAACGGAGGGTTTTGGATAGGTTTAGGGGGCTCAGGTGATTGGTTTACCGTGAATCAATCAGGTAAATATTATTTTAATTGTAATCCTCATGCGGCTATGGGCATGAAGGGAGTTCTTTATGCAGGTTCTGCTTTGGGTCATAACGAAGAAACTAATATGGATGAATTCAAGGTATATCTGGATAAATCAAATAGACTTCATTTAGATTATGCAAATGTCAAATCTGTAAATGTTTATTCGATAACTGGAAAAATAGTTTACACTATACTGTTAGATTGCAGTGCAAGAAGTAAGGTTGTTGATTTAAACTTTGAAAAGGGAATTTATTTGGTTTCATTTCTAAACGAAAATAGTATTACAGCTACTAAGAAAATTATAATACAATAACTTTAAGGTAAATGAAATTAGTTCGATCCACTTTATCTGACGTCCCAATAATAATGAGTTTTATTCATGATGCTCAGGTCTATTTGGCAAGTTTAAAAATAGACCAATGGCAAGATGGTTATCCAAATAAAGAAAAAATTGAATTGGATATAAGTAACAGCGATAGCTATGTAGTGATGGATGATAATGAAACAATTATCGGTACAACTGTTTTTTCCACAAAAAAAGAACGCGCATATAAGGCAATACAAGGTAATTGGATAACCAACGATAACGTCGAATATGGAGTTATTCACAGACTAGCGGTAGGAGATAAATACCGTAATTTAGGTCTTGCGCGATTTGTTTTTAAAGAATGTCATGAAAGACTGAAAGAGAGTAATATAGGAAGTCTTCGCATTGACACTCATGAAGGCAACAAAGGCATGCAATACCTATTAAAGGATCTAGGATATATTTATTGTGGTATAATTATTTTGGAGAGTGGAGATGAAAGATTGGCGTTTGAAAAAATACTTTAGAATATAACTGAGTTAGGATTATAAATGAGATTGTTGTTTTTTACATATTTGTTTTTTGCAATGCAGTTGCTTAAAGCTCAGGATAGCAGAGATTTTTATGGCAGTAACATCTATTTTGAAGTTAACACTTTAAATGACTCTATTTTTAATCTTAATAACAAGCGTGATGTTCTTTTAGATTCTAAAGCAGATGTGCTGAGTATCTCAATAAACGACTCAGTTCTTTTTTTTAAAAATCAATTGAATAAGTCGGAAAAAGAAGCATTTACACAAAGAACCTATTCGATAAGGCTGCAAACAAATGGCTATCATTTTGAATGTAGGGACAAACCAGGCTATTTGTTTGCAATCGATAATTTAAAATTAATAGATATAACAGGTCCTAAAATCCATATAAAAGCTAGTTACAAGGTTTTTAGAATGAATAAGAAAAAGAAAAAAATGATTTCAGTTGAGGATGTAATCATCAAAATCAATAAAACTGATATAACCGGTATTTTATTTGGAATAAAATATACCTATAATCCGAAAGACAATTTAAAAAAGGCTAAAATTAAAGATGCTGTCAAATTTGTTGCTGTTGTCGGGGCTAGTTTTTTTGCTTTACGCACTATTGTCAAGTACAGGGCCGTTTTGTTTCCTTCGATATTCTAACTACACCTACTTTTAAAGAAGTAAATTTAAGTTGTTACTTTTACAAAAAAATAAGCAATGACTAAAATACTTTTTTTCCAAATTATTCTGATGGCAACTTTAATTTCTTCTTGCGTTGCGGAGCAAGATAAAGATGCTGGGCCTGAAGCAAGTGATGCTTTAGTAGCAACAACAACTAAAGAAATTGTTGAACCCTATAAAATGCTGAAAGATGCTTATCAGCAGTTCAAGGAAGGCAATGATGAAGCGTCTATTATGCTTGCAAATGAGGTTTTGGTTATAGGTAGAGAAACAAATAACGATACGTTGATTGGTGGCGCATTGTCTAGTTTATGTCGTAACGCCCAAAGAACTTTGGATACAGTAAGGTTAGCTGAGTTAAGTAAAGAATTAGAACAATTGTCAATTTCCTCGGGTGATCAGAAATGGATGATGAAACGAGCACATATGAATGCTGAAATGTGGCGATTAATTGGAGATATGGAAAGGGCAGAGGGGTTCTATAATGAAAGTATGCGGATTAGTTCGTCAATCGGTGCAATAGGTATGTTTACAATAGATCATTTTAACAAATCTTTTGTTTCTACTGCAACTGGAGATTATGCCGAAGCCAATCGTTTGATTGCAAAATATTACGCATTAAGAAAAGAAGCTGATTCTACATCTGAAGATGCTTATGGATTGATAGCATTAGCTTATTTATTGGAACAAAAAGGAAATTATAATGGAGCGCACGAAGTTGCGGTTGTTACAAGACGGTTGTTTGAAGAACAAAACCTTTTTCCAGAACCGCCAGATGAAAAACCGTTATTGATGGTTGAAGCAAAAGTTGCAAAAATGCTTACTGCTGAAGTCTTAGAAAAAATAAGCGCTGCTTCAATGACTCAATCGGTTAATGTTCTTTTGGAGAAATATTTGACCAAATAATTTTGTTCTACAAATTGCTCAAATTCTTATCCTTCGGGTATTTGACTTGAAATTTAAAGGACACTTCAGCTGTCTCACCTGGCTGAATAGTAAGTTTCCATATTAGTTTGCCGGTTGTTTCGTCATATTCCGCAGAGCTGTTATCTAACATCTCAACTTCAATTTCTTTTATTTTGGACAACGGTATTTGATCAATTATCTCAATTTCAATCGCTTTCACCTTGTTGTTTCTGACTTTTATTTCATAGCCTCGTGTAGATTTTTTCTTCCCTGCAAACCTTGCATTTTTACAAAAATCTTTAATTTTTTCTCGGGTAATAACAATGCCTTTGTCTCGTCCCATAGACACAGCCAATGTATCATCTGTAGTGTTTGTGTTTAAATAAGATTCTCCAATGTATGTTCCTTCAAAATAAACATTTGCATATCCAGGAAGTAAATAGTAATCGCCCCATTCAATAATGTTAGCTAATAAAAATGCATCTTTATCACTTTTCGGAGCGGAAAAATATTGATAACCTACTGGCAGGTCATAATTCTGAATTTCGATTAATTCAGAATGGCCATTGCTTTTTACGGTGTAAGGAAGCGCTATTTTAAATGTGGTGTTAACATTACTTTGAGTGGCAGAAGTGAAATCAGCAGAAGATAAACTTTCTTGATAGAGCATCTTATCTAGGTCGTCAATACTGGATCCTTGATTATTATAATCATCTGATACTTCTGCTTCATAAGCATGTGCATATTGCGTTCTTCCCTTAGCACGGTTCTTTTTCGCTTTGTACTCATCATAGTAAGTTAAGTGCCAAGGGCTGACTACAGGCTGTGTATTGTTAATTGAAGGATTTCCAGTAGATAGTGTTATGTTTACTTTTTTCCAGTCGAATCCCGTGTTTTGAGCTATTTCAGCCTTATATGTCAATGCAATTGGTTTATTAATATCTTTTGTTCTTATGTCATACTTAGGCGTCCATGAAGCGTTATTAGTTATATAACTCAATTCAAATTTTGTTGTAGACTTTATTTTTGCAGCTACCTTAACAATTACATCGCTGGTGTACTTACCTTGCCGATAATTGGCATTTTTTAACTCTTTGTTTAAACGAGAAATTATTTTATTTAAGTTTGTTTTACTTGTTCTAATATCTAAAAGTTTTGTTTCAATTTCCTGCAGTCTTTCTCTGTAAAAGTCCGCCATTTCCATTAGGTCTTCAATGTCAACTCCATTCTGTTCACCTGCGATAGACTTATTTGCTAGCAGCATGGTTTTTTCTTCCTTATATAC
>JAQWQH010000051.1 GCA_029244805.1 Flavobacteriales bacterium | reverse complement strand
ACATTAGAGATGGTATTGATCTTAAGAGAACCATGATGTTTGTCATTTTGGCATTAATTCCATGTTTGTTATTCGGAATGTACAATGTGGGGCTACAACATGATCTTGCAAATTCGACTGTAGAATGGTCTGGTGTTGATCGGTTCCTTTTTGGTTTGGTAAGAGTTTTACCATTTATAGTTGTTTCTTACGGAGCTGGTTTAGGAGTTGAGTTTATTTTTGCGATTAAGAACGGTCATGCTGTTCAAGAAGGATATTTGGTTTCTGGAATGTTGATCCCACTTATTATGCCAATTGATACCCCATTATGGATGGTTGCTGTATCCGTAGTTTTCGCTGTTGTAATTGGTAAAGAGGTCTTTGGTGGGACAGGTATGAATATATTGAATGTTGCCTTAACCGCTCGTGCGTTTCTATTCTTTGCTCATCCAACTTCAATGTCCGGAAATAATGTATGGATTTCAGGTTTCAAAGAGTTGAAAGGTTCAGGTAACTTGGTAGATGGGGTCTCAGGAGCAACTCCCTTAGGAGATTTAGCATCTTTTACTCAGGATCAGCCTGCTTACTCTTCTCTGAATGAATTTATTGATAATGGACATTCTTTTGTGGAAGCCATGTGGGGGTTATATCCAGGTTCTATTGGAGAGTCATCTGTTTTTCCAATAATGTTAGGCGCAATATTTTTATTGATCACCGGTATAGCTAGTTGGAGAGTAATGACATCATTTTTTGTTGGAGGATTGGTAATGGCTTTGATCATGAATCAATTTGCTGGTGAAAATGCTTACATGCCACTACCAGCAATTCACCATCTGATGTATGGTGGCTTTTTGTTCGGAATGGTCTTTATGATAACAGATCCAGTTACTGCTGCTCAAACATCCAAAGGAAAGTATTTTTATGGCTTTTTAGCCGGTTTCTTGGGAATATTGATCAGAGTTGTGAATCCTGCATATCCTGAAGGGATTATGCTTGCAATATTGATAGCAAATGTGTTTGCACCCTTGATAGATCACATGGTGATTAGTACAAATATTAAAAGAAGATTAAAACGAGTTAAAACGGCATAATCATGGCAATTAATAAAGAAAGTAACGTATATACTGTAGTTTTTGCAACATTAATGGTTGTAATTGTGGGAGGTCTGTTGGCATTTGTTTCGTCTTCATTGAAGCCTATTCAAGAAGACAATGTCAGAAATGAGAAAAAGCAATTGATATTGAAAGCAATTGGTTCGGAAGAAACTAAATCTATTACTAGAGAAGATGCTGGAGAGCAATTCAAAAAATATGTAGTAGAAAGATTGATTCTTGATTATGAAGGGAATATTATTGAAGGAACCAGATTGACTAATGAAACTCCTGTAGATATAAAAAGCGCTAAAGATGCTTTTGCTGTCGATTTAAAAAAGGAATACAAAAAGTTTGTTCAACCCTTAACAAACAAATATGCAGGAACTGATTTAGTGGATGAGTTGACGAAAGAAACAAACATCCATTACCCATTGTTTATTTGCGAGGTAAATGATAAAAAACATTATGTTATCCCGGTTATGGGGAAAGGATTGTGGGCAGGAGTATGGGGCTACATTGGACTGGAATCGGATGCAAGAACAATATCTGGAGCTGTGTTTGATCACAAGTCAGAGACACCTGGTTTGGGTGCTGAGATATCAAAAGATTTCTTCAGTGATCAATTTATTGAGAAAACTATTGTAGATGAATCAGGAAAATATACCCCAATAAAGGTTGTTAAACCTGGCACAGGTGTTACACAGCCATATGTTGATGGTATAAGCGGAGGTACATTTACAAGCGTTGGAGTAGATGAAATGATGAATAGAACATTAGCGGTATATCACAAATTCTTCCAGAGAGAAGAGGGTAGACAATTATTAACCAATATTTAACTTCGAAAAATTAGAATTATGAGCGAAGTAGCTGTAAAAGAAAAGGAACCATTATTCTCTAAAAAGAATAAGAAGTTAATAACAGATCCATTGAATGACACGAATCCTGTTACCATTCAAGTATTAGGAATATGTTCAGCATTAGCCGTAACAGTAAAAATGGATGCTGCATTGGTTATGTCCATGGCAGTTTTAGCTGTATTGATTATTGGTAATGTTATTGTTTCTCTAATGAGGAACATGATTCCAGGAAAAATTAGAATTATTGTTCAATTGGTTGTCGTGGCTGCTTTGGTAATTATTGTCGATCAAGTGCTTAAAGCATTTGTATATGATGTATCTAAACAGTTATCTGTATTTGTTGGCCTAATTATAACCAATTGTATTATCATGGGGCGATTAGAAGCATTTGCTTTAGCAAATAAACCATGGGCCTCGGCATTAGATGGGCTAGGAAATGGTATTGGTTATGGGGTTATATTAGTTGTTGTGGCTTTCTTTAAAGAGCTATTTGGATCGGGAACCTTGTTGGGCTATGAGATTTTCGGAAATGCTACTGATATGACTGGATTGTACGCAATGGGTTATGAGAATAATGGAATGATGTTATTGCCACCATCATCATTGGTATTGGTAGCTATTTACATTTGGATTCAGAAGAGTAGAAACCCAAGTTTACAAGAAGGACATTAAAAATTGATAATACTGTAAAAAAGTAAAAAATGGATTTATTAAAATTATTTATAAAAGCTGCATTTGTAGAGAACATGGTCTTTACATTTTTCTTTGGAATGTGTTCTTATTTGGCGGTTTCGAAAACTGTTAAAACCGGTGTTGGGCTTGGAGCGGCAGTAATATTTGTATTAGGTGTTACAGTGCCTGTAAACTATTTATTAGAAACATATGTTCTTAAAGAAGGAGCATTAGTTTGGCTAGGAGCAGAATACGCAGAAATGGACTTAAGCTTTTTGAGCTTTATTATGTTTATCGCAGTAATAGCCTCTATTGTTCAACTTGTAGAGATGTTGGTTGAAAAGTTTTCTCCTGCATTGTATGGTGCTCTTGGAATTTTCTTGCCATTAATTGCTGTAAACTGCGCAATTCTTGGTGGTTCATTATTTATGCAAGAAAGACAATTCGAAAACATTGGTGAAGCATCTGTATATGGATTGGGATCTGGCTTTGGATGGTTTATAGCAATAGTATTGATCGCGGCTATTCGAGAAAAAATTCGTTATTCCCATGTTCCTGCACCATTGAGGGGTGTAGGGATGGCATTTATCTTAACTGGATTAATGGGGTTAGCATTTTTAGGATTTATGGGATTTGAACTTTAAAAAACTTTTAATACAAATAAAAAATGGATTTTAATATCATTATAATAACGATTGCAGTATTCTTGGTTGTTGTGCTGGTTTTAGTAGCTGTACTTCTTTTTGCTAGAGCTAAATTAATGCCTTCAGGCAAACTTAAAATTACTATTAACGGTGAAAAAGAATTAACCGTTGATGGCGGAGGTACTTTGTTATCTACATTAAGTGCAGCCGGAATATTTCTGCCATCTGCATGTGGAGGTGGAGGAACCTGTGTTCAATGTACTTGTCAAGTTCATTCAGGTGGAGGTAGTATTTTACCTACTGAGGCTCCCCATTTTTCGCGTAAAGAAATTGCTGACAACTTTCGATTAGGTTGTCAAGTGAAAGTGAAAGAGAATATGGAGATTGAAGTAGAAGAGGAAGTTCTTGGAATTAAGGAATGGGAAGCTACTGTTGTTTCTAATTACAATGTTGCTACATACATTAAGGAGTTTATTGTTGAGATTCCTGAGGATATGGATTACAAAGCTGGTGGTTATATCCAGATTAAGATTCCAAAATGTGAAATAAAATTCTCTGATATGGATGTAAAAGC
>JAQWQH010000027.1 GCA_029244805.1 Flavobacteriales bacterium | reverse complement strand
GTTGAAAATATAGTTCCGTCAACATGTGGAAATGCCAATGGTGAAATTTCTCTTGTAGCTAATAATGGAATTGCTCCTTATCAATTTTCTATTGATAATGGAATAACTTTTCAATCCAGTGGCTTGTTTACAGGCTTAATGGCTAATTCTTACGATATTCTAATAGTAGACAATATCGGTTGTCAAGTAACTGCCCCTTTAACAGTTTCAGACGTTAATGGGCTTACAGCTCAAATTGATGCTCAAAATAATGTAAGTTGTTTTGGTGGATCAGACGGCTCGCTTACAGCCTCTGCTTCTGGCGCTAGTCCTAATTATCAATTTTCTATTGATGGAGGTGTTACTTTCCAAGCTTCTGGTACATTTAACAACTTGTCTCAAGGACCCTATACTATAACGGTAAAAGATGCGAATAATTGCGAAACAACAGTAAATGCCACCGTAAATGAGCCAGCAATAGTAGAAGCTAGTTATGTTTCTTCTACTGATGCAACTTGTGGAAATGCAAACGGAACTTTTGAAGTAACAGGCTCAGGAGGAACATCCTCATTTGATTATTCGATAGACGGAGGTGTCACTTACCAAACTTCAGGTATTTTCAGTAGCCTTCTTGCTGGCAGTTATACCGCTACAGTTAAAGACGCTAACAATTGTACTGCAACAATTGTAGTCACAATCAATAATTTAGGTGGCCCAACTATAGATCAGGTTACCGAAATAAATGCTTCTTGCAATGGAACTTGTGATGGACAAGTTGCAGTTAATTCAACTGGAGCAACTCAATATAGTATTGATAATGGAGTTAATTTTCAAGCAAGCAATGTATTCACCAATATTTGTGCTGGAACACACGTCTTGGTTGTTACAAACACAATAGGCTGCCTAGAATATTCTACAGCCACAGTTACTGAGCCATTACCGTTAGTTGTTAATGTTAATACTACAAATTTATCGTGCTACGATGTTTGCAATGGAGAAATTGATATAACCGCAACTGGTGGAACTACACCAATGCAATACAGTGTTGATAACGGAGCAAGTTTTTCACTCAGTGGAACATTCACGGGTATTTGTGCAGGAACCCATGATATTATCGTTAACGACGGAGGAACTTGCACACATTCAACCCAAGCCATTATATCCGAACCTGCTTTGTTAGCTACAACTATTGATATTACAGATGCAACATGTACCGGCAGTTGTGATGGTTCAATCAACGCCACCGCTTTTGGTGGAACGGGTACTTACACCTATACATGGAACCCTGCTCAAACCGGAAATAACTCATTAGCACAAAATCTTTGTGTTGGCCCTTTATCTCTTTTAATAGAAGATGCTAATGGTTGTTCTGTCGATACATCACTAAGTGTTGGAGGTCCTCCTGGAATTGTAATTGCGGGTGTTGACGCCACCGATATATTATGCAATGGAGACTGTAATGGCTCGATAACAATAAATGCTACAGATGCTTCGCAGTTTAGTATTGATGGAAACACATATACCTCCGGTAATGTATTCACTGGGCTATGTGCAGGTGCATATACAGTATATGCACAAAACTCTAATGGATGTTTTGAGGTGGAGCAAGTTAGTGTAGGAAGCCCAGCTATATTAACAGTCATTGCTCAATCAGATACAACCATTTGCAATGGAGGGACAGCCTCTCTTAATGCTTTTAGTTCGGGCGGTGTTGGTCCTTATGTATATTCCTGGGACAACAATATGACTACCCAAGGGATTAATGTTTCACCCTCTACTTCACAAACATATTGCATTAGAGTAACAGATGCTAACGCTTGTGTGAGCAATCTCTCTTGCTTAACGGTTACCGTAAACCCACCTATTAATGCAAACGCCTTAAGCGATCAGACTATTTGTCCGGAAGATCTTGCGCAAATATCTGCTTCTGCAAGCGGAGGAGATGGAGGCCCTTACAATTATAATTGGAACCAAGGGGTTGGTGCTGGTTCTAATCAAGCTGTTTCTCCTTCTGGAACCACTGTATATACTGTAAGCGTATCAGATGGATGTGAAACCCCTATAGCCACAGCGAGTGTGACAATAACAACTCATCCCGTCCCAAATATTGGGTTTAGCGCAGATGTATTATCTGGGTGTATGCCAATAGATGTAACTTTCGAAGAAATAAATATACCTGCGGGTTCACAATGTTTATGGAACTTTGGTGATGGTGGTACCAGCAACGAATGTAATGATGCGTCTTACGTTTTTACTCAGGCAGGCTGTTGGAATATCTCTTTAGCGATAACCACTCCTGAGGGCTGTGTCACCGGCTACGATGCGCCAAACTATATATGTGTTTATGAATACCCATCGGCATCGTTTACGTTTAGCCCACAACCAACAACTATTCTTACCCCTACCATTGATTTTGTGAACACCTCAAGTGGGGCTTCTGCGTATGAATGGACGTTTGATGTTCTTGGAATGGCAGATAGTGATAATGCGGAAAATCCAGTTTACACATTTCCCAATGAACCTGGAACTTACGAAGTTTGTTTAAATGCAACCAGTAACGAAGGGTGTTCTACTGATACATGTGCCAATGTTTTAATTAACGATGAGCTATTGCTTTATGTGCCAAACTCTTTCACTCCAAACGGAGATGGCATTAATGACGTTTTTGCACCATTTGTTAATGGTGCAGACCCCTTAAATTATGACCTTCTGATTTTTAATAGGTGGGGCGAATTAATTTTCGAAGAACAACATTCTTCAAAAGGTTGGGATGGATATCAAAACGGGATTCTTGCTCAGGATGGCGTATATGTTTGGAAAATAAATTGCAAAGAGGTTTCTGGAGGGCAATACCATGAATACATAGGACACGTAACCTTGATGAGATAGTTTTTCTACAACGTTGCGACTAATTAAAGAAATATAAGTGTTTAGTGTAATTTACAAATTTGAGATTAAACCAGATAGAAAGGATTCTTTTGAAAAATCATGGAAAGATTTAACTCATTTAATTTATGTTTATGCTGGTAGTCTAGGATCAAGACTTCATAAAAAGGATGAATATAATTATATTGCTTATGCGCAATGGCCAAATAAAGAAACTTGGGAAAATTCTTCTAATAAACTACCCGAGAAATCAAATGAGATAAGTAAACTAATGAAAGCATCATGTAATTCTATGGAAACATTATATGAACTTGAATTAATTGAAGATTTACTTGAAGATAAACCTAGCCACAACAATGGCTAAAGCTAATTATTAACTCCCTTTATCCTTAACTTTAGTTCTAACTATGGCTTATCTTTTCAGATAAGTAAAGTTTTTCTATGATTACTCGAAATATATCCAAGGCTTACCAAAGTATATGTCTTTTGTATTGACTTTTTTAACTCTTTTCAGCTCTTTGTTTGCTTCTTTTTTGTCGTTGGTTTCAAGCGTGTAAATAAGAAACCATGAGGCTCTGGAATTACGAACAATTCTTGTTTTTAGCTTATACTCCCTAGTCAATATCTTTTGAAAGTTTTGCGCTTCTTTCATTTCCCTTGTGGCTCCAACTACAACGTATAAGTCTCCTTCAACTATTTTATCCGAAGAGTCTTCGTTAACTTCTGGCTCTTTAGGGTTTTGGTCTTCTTGGCTAGGAGAGCTCTCCTCTGGTTCTTCGATAGTTTCTGGTTCTATAGGCTCCTCGTTTTCTAAGCTAGGGTTAATACTCGGTTTAAACTCAAACTCCGAAATCATTTTTTCCCTATCAGCTCTTTCTTTTTCAAGCGCCTTTCTCAACTCTTCCAAACCATAGATTTTTTCTTTTAACAGTGCTTTTTGTTTCTCTAACTCTTCTTTTATTGTCAGGTTATCTTGTTCTAAGGCGTCTGTTCTCTCATATAATTCAGCATTTTGTTCCTCTAGTTTTCTAAAATTAGCATCAGAACCTCCGCCTCCAGAGCCAGCCTTTCCAATTTTATATCCGATTAATATCTCGTGGGTACCACTGTTTTGATTGCCTATTTCTTGACTTGAAATGCCATATGAATAGCCCAACAACAATTGCTTGGTGATGTTGGCTCCTATCATTGCCGAATAACCAATGTCGTGATGGTACTTTAGTGTTCCTCTAAACTTCTTCTTGTACTCAGCGGAAATGGCGCCCTCAAAAATAAATGGAGTTCCCTGAGCTCCTTTAATATATATACTCGGCATTAATCCCCATTTCCCTCCTTTCAATAGAAAATTGTATTGTGCATTTGCATTAAAGTGAGGAATGTTGAGGAAAGATAAACTGTCTGAAGAAAAATTATTTTCATACCTAAACTTTGGAGACAATAAGTTGGAAATTGCAAGACCCAGTTGAAGCTCGTTAAACTTATAGTGAATTCCTGCTTTAGCATCAAAATTCGTTGCATTCTGATTATTGTAAAACAGTTGCATCTCAGACTCATCTTCTGCAATGATGTTATTAAAAATTAACCTATTTTGAACTATCCCAGAAGATAAACCGAATCTAATTTTGTGCTTACTTGTAATGGAAACATTGTAAACATAAGAAAGATAACCCCCGGTACTTCCCAAAATATTTGTTTGGTCATTAATAACCGTAAAACCTAAAGCCATTTT
>JAQWQH010000022.1 GCA_029244805.1 Flavobacteriales bacterium | reverse complement strand
GTAATATAGCCGCTTAGGCTACCCGAAACCTCAGTCTCTGTTTCTAAGAATTTGGCCAATAGCTCCCCTGAAAGACCTGCTTCAGCTATGGTGCACGAACCACTAACACCGACTGCCCAATAACTGGCTCTTATCGCCACGTATAGGTCTAGCCAAATCCCAGCTTCTAATAATTGAAAGTCAGGATAGAGCTCTGCTGTGGCTTTAACGCCTAACTCCGCTGATGCCTCAGCCGAGAGGCCAGCTCCAATAACACTGCTTCCGATTTCAACAGAAGCACTTGCTCTCCAGCCTACAAAGACACCTAAATCAACGGTTGTAGCAGAAGAGGTCGACTCTATGCCTAACCATCCTCCACCTCCAAATCCAGAACATGTCGGATAAACCTCTATTCTTTGCTCTTCCGTACCAAGGTCCAGCTTAAATCTACTAGGAGACACATCCAGTGCCATAGCACCTTCAATACAAACAGGACTATTTCCTGCAACAGCTGCATTTGCCACAAACCTGCTGTTTTCACTGTCAAATGATAACTCTATCTGACCTCTAATACTTCCCCCGCCTTCATCTGCAATACTATTAGTAAGATGTGAAGGACCGTCCATGGCTTCTACAGTTCCTGATCCCTCCAAATATTCTGCTTCTGGTGGCACAGGTTTCGACCCAGTTATTGGTGTAATTCCAGACTCATCTTTTATAAACCCATAAACTGAAGAACCGTTAATAAACCTAGTTTCTATATTTTTTTGAGCGTCGACAGTAAAAGAAACTTCGCCAAAATCCGGAGACTCGACACCAACGGTAACATCTTCATTTCTTTCTCCTTCTACATAAATCGTATGTCCATAGGCCGTTACATCAACTCCTGGCTTATTGCCTCCGCTTCCTCCTCTAATCCCTAATTCATAATCTCCTTGTTCGTATGTAACATAATGTGTGGGAGTAAACAAACCTATGGTTCTCTCTCCGTCGGTCATTTCAATTTCTAGCTCCTTACTTAATGTTGCTTCATAGTTTCCGTCAACAAATGAAAGTTTTTCATCCTGCGTTAACGCAACACTTTTAGTTCCATTTTTTAATTCCAAGAAATTGTCATCTCCACCTATAATTAACTCTGTGCCATTGTCGCTGTATTTTGCACTGTTGTTGTTAACTTCAATAAACCTTGAATCATCAATATCAACATGTAAGTATTCCTCATCGTTAATGGCAAAGTGTTTTCCTGAATAATCAACTTCAAAACCAGAATTATTGACGAAAAATCGATCTTCGCCATCCGTTAACTCTATTGCTTGAGCTCCTTCTTCATTGAGCACTGCTATACCTCTATCACCGTCACTCATGGATAACCCACTTGTGCCAAGCTCAAATGACCTTGTTCCATCCGAAAAGCTCAGAGACTCTCCATTGCTAAATTCAGCTTGGATATCATCATACGTGAAGCTTACTTTTTGGTCTGCTTTATCAATAGATAAGCTTTTATTAGCCCCGTAAGCCATTCCAAAGGAACTTTCACTTAAATAAATACTATTATCATCTTGGCTCAAAGCAAGTTCGTCTTGAGATAAATCAATAGTTTCTGTTCCATTCGTAAAGTATAACGCCTCTGAACCAAGTCTAACTTCGTTTTCTACATATTGCAGACTTAACAAATGTTCTTCTATTTTTAATTTTTTGTCTTCAGACAAAATAATTTCCATTTCATCTGGACTTAAACTAACAGACTTACCATCTTCAGCTAAACTCATCCCCTCCGGAGAAATCGCCAAAGACCTATTTGGGTCGTTGTAGGTGATTTCTTTTTCATCCGAAATAGTAAACGACTTTTCATCGTGGGATGCCGTTAAAACACCTCCTGTATATTCCAGAGAGTTTTGAGCATCGTAGGCCAAATAGCTTCTTTCCTCACTTACTATTAATTGCTTGTCTCCTTCTGTAAAAGATAACTCCGTTGAAGAAACACTATAAGCCCTTCCTTCTTCAGAGTAGGATAACTCATCTTCCGAAATTGCAAGGGCTTTTCCATCAAAATTGACCTCCAAGCCATTTTGCGGGTGGATCTTAAAGTTTTTCCCCTCCTCATACTGAACAAATAGCTCTTTATCTTGGTTGTAGCTCATTTGTTTGTCTCCAGACTGAGCTGAAATCCCAGTGCTGCTAATCGATGTACTGTTGTATCCATCTGTATAGTTCAGTCCTTCTGTTGAAGAAGCAGATACTTCATAATTATCGTAAACCAAGGAGCCTTCTGTTGGTGTTAATCGTAATTGATTTGTTGCGCCTTGCTTAATCGTTAGCTCACTTCCCTCGAGTGAGGCCTCGTAATCATCATATTTAACTGAGTAATTGCTTCCTTCTTTTTCGATTAAAAGATCGTTTCCTGCAACATACCCTCTAATCATTCCATCTTGCAGGTCGGCAGCTTGCACATAAACCGAGTCGGCACCTTTCAATAAAGTAACGGCACTATTTCCTCCATCTATGTAGGGTCTTACTTCAACATCTCCAAATGTAAACACTTGAGACCAATTAACGTCCGGCACATTCGTATAATCATATACCTCTTCATCATCAACATAAACCTTGTTATTTTGAACAAGTAAACTATGACCTGAATAGCTAACATACTCTCGATCATTACCCAAAATAACTTTTGCTCCCATACCTTCATATTCGATTTCCTTTAAAGATCCCTGAACCGTTCCCTTTAATGAGTGATCGCCTTTCGTAAATACCGTTGTATAGGCATCGTCTTCTTTTTGAGCCGAAATGCTGAAATTATTTGTCAAACCAAATGTGATTTTCTGTAGCGTAGGAGAGTAATCTAATTCCGACAAAATATTTCCTTTTTCAAAGCCGATACCGAATGATTCATCTGATAAAGATGCACTTCCATCCATTGTTAAATCGCCTTTTTCAAATTCAAAACCGCCACTTTCGTTATTAATGTCTCCGGTAACGGTTACGCCTAAATCTCCATGGTCAAAACTGATCGAACCTACACCGCTGGTATTTGCTGATAAACCAAATGACCCCAATGAATTCGTCAAGCCAATTCTTCCCATATTTCCAGCTATACTAGCAGATACTGTTTGCCCATTTCCATTATAATATACAGAGTCAAAGTCCGTCGATGTTCCATGTGAAAGGTAGAGTTCGTTACCAGCATACCCCAGCCCTAAGCCAATTTCACTTGAATATTTATAAAGACCTACACCTAAGTTCCCATCATTATATCTCATGGATCCGGTACCGTCTGACCTCCTTGTTAATGAAGCTGGCCCAGAATACATGTGTATAGAATCATCCAAAATCGCGGTAAACTCCAAGCTTGATTTCTTGATATCTATCAAGCCGGTATTTTCTGTTTTATTTCCTTTTAAGTGAATAAAATCACCTCCATCTCCAACATAAATTTCTCCCGCTGTTTGCGGAATATTTACACCAAGCCTCGTTTCAATATTTCCTTTTTTGAACCCGACAAGTCCACTTCCGTCGTCACTTCCCTCAATAGAAAACTCGTATTCACCTGAAGATACAAAAAGAGAGGATTCCGTTTCTCCCACAACCCCTCTTACAGTATTGTTGTCAATACTAATGTCCAATTCGCCTGTCGCATCAGCAGCTCCTTTAGCGAAAATACTATTAGAGCCATCGGTCAATAATAAAGAACCAGATTTTTCTTCTAAATCAGCATTCACTTTTATTTGATTGGAGCCTTTAATCACCTCAATCATACCTTTGTTTTGATTGTTTGACTGAACATTTAGCTCAACATCTGAAAAAGCAATATTAATATATGACGAGTCTTCCGCGACTCCAGAAGCAAGTAACTTGTCGTCAAAGGACAAGCCAATATTACCTGTATTGTTTGTACGGTCTGCAGCTATAGTAAATTCAGCTGTATTGTCTTTATAGTGGACGCTTCCCGCTGTCCCTTCGGTATTGCCTGAAATGCCAAACTCTTGTTCTCCATTTTTCAACAACAACGAGCCCTGACTACTTTCTGTTAATTCTGCAAACAAGCGCTTGTCTCCGCTTACCAAATCAATATGACCCGTGTTATCCTCTAAATCCGCTCCAACATCTATTCTAGTGTCGCTCACGTCAAGTAAAAAAGAGCCTCCTTTTCCGTATTCTCCTGAAACATCTAAAGTAACCCCCGAAGTATTTAAAGCAAACGAAGCGCTCTTTTCAAGCGTGTTAACGCTTGTATTCATTGCCAAGCCATCAATCGATAGATCGAATGAACCTTCTCCAGACTCCTTGTCACCAGAAATACTGAACTCGTTCGTGCCTGCTGCTAAGCCTAGATAAGCCGAGCCAGCAGTATTAAAACCTGTTTCAAACTTTAAATCGCTTGATAATTCCAAATTCAGGTATCCGCCGTCCGTTTCAACTCCGAAATCGATCGATTTATCTCCATATGCAAAAGCCAAAGTTCCTGTTTTATCAGACCTGTTAATTCGAGTTGCAAAAGAAACATCGTCATATGTTAAATCTAAATATCCCTCATTCGTTCCTTGAATCCCTAATGACAACGATTTACCGTCCAATCCTAATCCTACTCCAAAAGAACCCGCTGCATTGGCGTTAAAACTTAAACTTCCTGGGCCTTTGCTATAATTAAACCCTATTCCAGGTGTAGAACCTAACTCTGCGTCAAAACCAAAAGCTAGATCTCCTTTGGTAAAATCCATGGAGCCTTTTGTTAGGCCCTCCGCTTCGATTGTTAAATCACCGCCGCCGACACTAAAAGTTAAGCTTATTGGACCTATTGCCTCCAAAGCTTCCTCCACTATTGCTTCTCCAACGGCAGATGTCATTCCGCCTCCAGGGGTTCTTCTATTTGTGTTCAGAAATGATCCGTCACCATTCATTGAAATAGTAAAGTCTCCTGACTCTAAAACTTTGATTTCTGCTCCTGCATCAACCGCAAAAAGAGTTCCTCCTGTTTGGTTGTCAATGATCTGCATGTACAGCCCTGCACCAAATGCCATCTCTGGATCAATTACATATTCTGTTTCGTTTTTAGACATATGGTGGTATATCTTCCCTTCCATTGCCACTAAATTAAATAACGGAGGAACCGGAATACCCAAGCCTTCTCTGTCGTTAAAATACGCATCGAAATACCAAAATTTTACTCCATCTCTATCTCCAAAAATCATATTCGCACCAACATCTATTTGCGTAGGAACTTTAAGGCTACCATTTATTCCTCCTCTAAATGATGTTCCCCATGTAGGGTCGTTATTCGACAGCTTTAAGTAGCCTTCCATGTCAACAATTACATTATTTATTGCAATAAACATTTCATAAGTTGTCAATGTCGGTTCTCCAGGATTTATATCCTCCGGAACAGAAATAGCCGGTTCTGGCTGTGGGTTAGTTGGACTAAATTCCGGCAAAACTACATCGCCCCCAACCTCTTCAACACTAGAAATAGCTATGAGAGGCGGTCCATCTTCACCAACGACGTCCTCACCCATATCTAAAGCTGCGACATAAGAAAATACATAGTTCCCATTAAAAAGAGCAGCACCTACTTCTTGAACATAGGTAACAAAACCTTTATATTCTCCTTCAACTTGAGTGTCCAAGGAGTTCGAGCCGTTTTTTGATCCTATTCCTATAGTATTATCTCCATAAACTCTAAAGTCGCTAATTCCCGAAACCAAAGCGTTTATTCCGGTCAAATCAGCATCTATTTCTAGGTCTAGCCTTTCATTTTCCGCAAACACAGCTCTGTTTATAGTGATGTCTACACGATTTTCTCCGCCATAAGGATTGAAAACCATTTCTCTTTGGGTTAAATCCTCATTCAAATAACCCTGTGCCAATCCATCATTAGTAACGGGAATTTCAAAGCCAAAACCATCAATTTTATCAATGACAGGAATGTTAATTTCTCCTATTATGTTACTACTAGAAATTTGATTATTCTCAACATTAAAATTGCCGGTAATTTCTGTGGCAAAACCATTAAACGTAATCCCTTCTTGTGTTAAAGCATATTCGTAATTTAACTTTAAACCTTCGTTTTCTAGCCAAAAATCTGTATTCGTCTGGTCCTCGTGGAAATCAATTATTTCGCTAACCGAAAATTGGCCCGTTGCATCTGTTGCTCCTGGAGAAATTCGAACTTGAAACTCCGGAAAGAAAAATCCCTTCCAACCCGGGGTTCCAGATAACTTTTCAGGGGACTGCTCCTCAGACAAATCAATTATTACGCTTTTGGGCATGAAGCCTATTTCGAGACCATCTGAAGGCTGAAGGTAGTTTGTTGCTGAGCTTAATAAACTTGATATTTCAAAATAATGAACGGATTGTAAACTTGCAAAATTAATCAAGAAGGGGTTTCCGTCATTCGTTTTTACCTCAGAATTGGAAGAAATTGAACCAGCAAGGCTTAATGAATATGTCCCGTTCATAATTTGAAAACTTGACGCTTGCCCAATATTAAATTTGAAATTGTTTGGCTCCAACAATTCCAATTCCATGTCCTCCAGAACATTAACCTCTCCATTAATTTGAAAAGCAGAGTTAATACTAAACTCAGCATTAGCCGATTTAACTTGCACAAGCTCACCACTACCCGTAGCGTGAGGAAATGGCCAAGAAACTTCTCCATTTGTCTGAATTCCTGAACTATTCAATGACCCGGAGGTAAACGAAAAAACAGCTACACCATTGCTCGCTATATTTGGGGTAAGTTCTACAGGAGACATATTAGACAGGTCAAAACTTGCTTCACCTTCCATTAATGCGTAATCTCCCCCTCCTAAATCTCTGACATTAAGGTTTTCGAATTCAAATTCAACAATGTCTTCCTCGTTAGCAGAAACCTGAAGCCTTCCCACACCTGACAAGCTTTCTAATTCACCATTTGATATCGAAACTACTTCTACCCTATTAGGCCCAGCCATAAAATGGTCCACCAAAGGCGCTGAATAAAAAGTGTATATCTCACTCTTTGCAACCTCTTGCGCTCCGGTATAGGCCGTGACTTGCCAAATATATGTTGTTCCTGGCTCAGTTGTTTGGCCTAAAGGAAACCCAGCTCCGTTTAACGAAGAAGTGGTAGGTAGGTTTTTCACGTGCCAATCCGGATTTGCGTCCATCGCGTCTTCCTTTTCCTGACCGTCGTTCAACTCTTTTATAACAGCCATGTAATTAAACTCCTGTCCTGGAACACCCAAATCACTGACATTCCAACCAAAAGACTTAGACTCAAACTTTCCGTATATGTGCTCATCCTCAGGGGCTGTTATAGCCAAGTTGCCATCATGTGGATATCCATAAAAAAACCAGCACCATTCACTAAAACCGTTGTTTCTATAAATATCTTTTCCGTCTCCATCGACTGCTCTTACTCTATAAACATATTGCTTTCCAGGAGTTAGCATAGACGTGGTATTAATACCAAAATCTATTTGATTTTGAGTCTGATTAATAAAGTCGGACTCATATACCAATAACGCATGGTTGTTTGCAACAGCAAAATAAGGGTCGCTACCTTCTTCTGTCACTTCATAAACCGATAATTGATAAAGGCTATTTATTGCAATCGTAGGAGATGCTCCTCCAGCAATTTGCCATGAAAAACTCACAATCTGAGGATCAGAAGGGACCACAACTCCCTCACATTCGGGCTGTAACGTAATTGGAGGAGGCTCAAAAAAGATAAATGCCGGAGCGCAAGAAGGCAGCGACAATGGAACTCCAGACACATAGTCTAGTACCTCAATACAAAAGTTATAAATTCCTTCCGGAAGCTTTCCGCTTTGATTAAGACTTGCAGCTGTAATGCCTTCTAAATCCACATTATTAACATCAAGGTATTGAGCAAATGCCGAGCCCTCTATAACTGATGGAATACCTGAGGTCAGATTAATTGGACTCGTCGGAAGAAAGTTTTGTTTTGTTCTAATTTTGATTCCTTCACCTTCAATTGTAACTATTAGCCTCACGTCCCAAGAAGGTTCGTTTAAATCGTTCAAGGTTATTATTCCTTGCAGCGCATTTGATCCTATGCTATAATACTCATTGACATAAACTGGATGTGGCGTGTTCATTATTGTAGTTACTGAAACCGGCAACTGCTGACTATTTCCGAGCAATGGCAGAAACAATATAATGCTTAATAGGTGATAAATTCTATTCATATTTTTACTAATTAAAACGCGTAGTTATATCCAAGTGAAATGGTCGTTTCTTGCGTGTCTGTAGTTGCGTTGTTTTTCCCGATGGTTGAAAAAATCAAATTAAATGCGTGGTGTCGGTTTAATTTAAACGTCCCCATACTTTTGACATTTAACACATAGCCGTTGTCCGCACCACCTAAAAATGTTTTTAAAGCCGAGGCGCTGGCTGAAGCGCTTATTCTACCGCTTAAAAACCTTTTATTCAAGCCTAAAGTCGGTCCTACCGAGACAATGTCATATGTCTCTGTAATGTTCTTTGAAGCGTTAATCGCAGCAACCACGTTTAGACCTGACTTTAAGTGGCCATATTGAAAACTAACACCTCCATTATACAGCGTGGTGTTGTCTATTCCATTGATTTTGGCGTTTTGAAAGTTGCCTCTTAAGGAAGCAGCAATTCTCCGAACATCATTTGCCTTTGCATACATGAGTTGAAGATTTGCGTTTTTAGTAACCTGAGCGTAGCGCATTGTATCTAGTGTATTAACAATAGCCATGTGACTCTGTGAGTTAAAATTAGAAAAAGCACCGTTTACCATAAAATTCTCGTTTATGTTGTAGTTGGCCGACAAGGAAGATATTAATCGCAACATCTCTGACGCCTTGCTATCATCTAGGTTGTTTC
>JAQWQH010000207.1 GCA_029244805.1 Flavobacteriales bacterium | reverse complement strand
TTTAGGATTGCCCAAAAAGTCATCCAATCTATCTACTAATTCATTCGAATTTATATGCTCTAGCTGCTCTGCAATTTCGTGTACTTCATCCCATTTGAATTTCAGTTTATTCACCAAGAATGTTTCCCATAATCGATGTTTTCGAACAATACTTAATGCGATGGCTGTGCCATCTATATTTAAAGATGCCCCTTTGTATTTTTCATAATGAACCCATCCCTTGTCAGAAAGTTTTTTTAACATATCTGTAATGCTAGAAGCCTTCATGTTTAAATGATTTGCTAAAGCATTTGTGCTTGCTCCATCGCTATTGTTGGATAATGCGTAGATAGCTTTTAGATAATCTTCTTCAGATGAGGTTCTCATAGAGACTTTTTTCGCGAATTTATAAAAAATAGTTCAGTAGTGTTTAAAAAATATTTAGTTTTGCCTAAAAATAATTTATATTGAAACTAATAATGAGATTTATAATCACTTTTATTTTTATTTTTCACATAATTGCTTTGGTGGGACAAGACAGAACAATAAGTGGAGTTGTAACTTCGTCAAAAGGTGAGTTTGTGCCTTATGCTTCTATCTATGAAAAAGATCAAAATCGTGGAGTAGAAACTGATATTGATGGAAAATTTTCTATTCAATTACATAAAGGAAAGATTGATCTAAATGTTGCTGCCTACGGATTCTCTAACTCAATTTTTTCCTACAACATACACAACGATACTTCCTTATTCATTGTGTTAACAACTTTAGAAGATGTACTGGATGAAGTTGTAGTTAGTGGAACAATGCTCTCGATATCAAAGAAGGAAAGTCCTATTCCAGTCGAGGTATATTCTGCTGAATACCTCAAAAAGGTCCCTACACCAAGTATCTTTGAAGCTACTCAAAATATCAATGGTGTGCGCCCTCAAATTAATTGTGCAGTTTGTAATACAGGGGATATTCATATCAACGGAATGGAAGGGCCATATACGATGGTTACCATCGATGGAATGCCTTTGGTTGGAGGTTTGTCAACGGTTTACGGTTTACAAGGTATTCCGAGTAGTTTATTAGAGAGAGTTGAAGTAGTAAAGGGAGCAGCATCAACTCTATATGGTTCCGAGGCTGTTGCTGGGTTAATCAATGTTATTACAAAAGATGTTTCCTCCGCTTCTGATTTCGCGTTCGAAAGTTCTGCCACTACTTGGAACGAATATCAATTGGATGGACATGTAAAGTATAAGTTAGGTAAAGTTAAAAGCCTTTTTGGAGCTAGTTATTATAACTACACAAAACCAATTGATAATAATGGGGATAATTTCACTGATGTCACTTTAAAGGATAGGGTTTCATTATTCAATAAATTCAGTTTTGAAAGAAAAGACAACCGGTTTGCCAATATTCTAGTTAGGCTAATGAAAGAAGATCGATGGGGAGGCGAAATGAATTGGGATGACTCTTTTAGAGGAGGAGATAGTCTTTACGGAGAATCTATTTATACAAATAGAGTAGAAGTTATAGGTAATTATGAATTGCCGGTAAAACCTCGAATTATTTTTAGCGGTTCCTATAGTTTTCATGATCAGGATTCTTATTACGGAACGATGTCTTATCAGGCAAAACAGCATATAGGCTATGGTCAAATGGTATGGCATCAGGATATAAATACTCGCCACGCCCTGCTAAGTGGACTTACCTTGAGGTATAATCATTATGACGATAATACATTTGCTACAGAGATTAATGATTCAACTATTTATTTAAATGCTCCGGATGAATGGCTGTTGCCAGGGGTTTTTATTCAAGATAATTTTCGGTTAAATAAAAAGACGAAGGTTTTAATTGGAGGGCGCTATGATTATCATTTAAAACATGGAAGTATTTTTACTCCACGTTTAACTGTAAAAGTTGATCCTACTTCGAAAAGTGAAATAAGAGTAGGTTATGGCAATGGGTTTAGAGTGGTAAACCTATTCACCGAGGACCATGCTGCTCTAACAGGAGCTAGAGAAGTAATTGTTTCAGATGGCCTTAATCCAGAAAGATCACATAATTTAAATTTAAATTATGTGAAACGTATCAATACGAATAAAATGTACATGACTTTTGATGCTTCAGTTTTTTATACAAACTTTTCAAGTAAAATAATTCCTGATTATGAATCGAATGATAAGCAAATAATCTATTCCAATTTGGACGGTTATGCCATTTCTCAAGGGATATCTTTGAACACAAGAATACTTTTTAATTTTCCATTGCAAATTAATTTAGGTGGAACAATACTGGATGTATACTCTATGAATAAAACAACGGATAATTTATTAATACGAGAGCAACAATTGTTCGCTGAAAAATATACAGGAACTTGGTCGGTATCGTATCAGATTCAAAAATTAAAAGTGCGCATTGATTATACGGGTAGTTTATATGGTCCTATGAAATTGCCGCTAGTAGAGAATGATTTTAGAGATGAGTTTTCAAAACCTTTTAGTTTGCAGAATATTAAAGTATCGAAGTCTTTTAAATCAGGGTTACGTCTAAATTGTGGAGTTAGGAATCTTTTAAATTTTACGCCTCCGTCAAATTCGATTTTAAGAGCTCATGATCCTTTTAATAAAGATTCGGACGATATGAATGAAAATCCTTATGGATATGAATTTGATCCGACCTACATTTATTCCTCTTTTCAGGGCATAACTTTCTTTGGAGGACTTAGTTATGAGTTCAACAACAAAAAGTAGTTGAAATTCCGGTTAAGACAGTGAACTAAAAAAGTGATTTGTACGTTTGTATTTCAAAAGATTATTAAATTAGGCAAGTCAATGAAAATTATTTTTTTAATAATATTTTTTTCTATTTCATTAATTGGATTTACCCAAGGAGTGTCCTGGACTAAGTTTGAGGATTTAAAGGATTCTATTGCTAAAGAAAAAAAACCAATAATTGTGAAAGTTGAAACTCCTTGGTGCGGCTATTGCAAGCTAATGGATACAAAGATGTACTCAAAAAAAAGATTTGTTAAAAGAGTAGGAAAGAATTATTATTTTGTAAAATTGAATGCAGACTCTAAGGAAACTATAAGCTTTAGAAATAAGGAATATACCTATATTAGTTTTAGTGGAGGTAAAGGACTACATGGTTTAGCAAAAGAACTAGCTGAAGTTGAAGGAGTATTGCGTTACCCAACAACAGTTGTGTTAAATTCTGATCTTACGCAAAACAAAAGGATTGTCGGTTTCTTGAATAACCGAGATTTTAGGTATTGGTTGCAGTTCAGTAAGGATTAGGTTACTTGAGTTTTGATCTCGATTAAATTATTCTTCAACCCTGTCGTATTTCCAATTGTCAAAAGCAAATTTCCAGCGCGTATTGATTTCATCTTTTACTTCAGGAGGCATTTCTGTAAATTGATTCTTTTTGTAGCTTTTGACTGTATTTAAGTAGGCTTTGAAAAGTATTTTATTTTTATTAAAGTCAGGGATGTTTAAATTAGAATAGATTTTTTCCAATGCGTTTATAGGTTGCGTTTCTAATTCATTAAAACTGATTTCGAACAAAGAGCCTTTGGGGATAAGGTGCTTATCTTCCAGATATTTCTGCATACTTTTTTCATAACAGTAGATGATTCTTTCTTCTATTTCTTTTTCCGAAAATTCTTGTAAGAATTGCGTCTTTACAGCCTTTTCATATAAGAACTTTGTGGAAGAGTAAACTTCATAGGGGTTTCTATGAATAAATATAAACTTTGCATTTGGAAATAGGTCTAGTAATATTTTAACTCGGCCTGTATTGTGCGGGTTTTTTAATAATAATTGCTTTTTCTTTCCTTGAAATAAAGAAATTTGCTTTAGCATTTTGAGGTACACTTTTTTCCAGTCTTTGATTTCTTTTTTAGTTGTTCCTTCAAATACATTGTACTTGTCAAAATAGGATCTGTTCTTTGGGAAAAAAAATATTTGCATTCCACTCTTTTCTGTAAGATTTGTTAATGGATGTTCCTCTTCTTGTGGCGAATGCGCGTCGATTTTCACATTGTCTTGAAGTCGGGTAGAAGGCATCAGGAAAGCAAGTATTGGGCGCATTATGCCTTTGGATACAAATGCTACTCTAAAAAAGAATGCCTGAAAAGAATCTAAGTAAACAAACCTTTTATCTTGTGCTAAAAGATAGTGTAAATGGGTTGTGCCGCTTCTCCAATGCCCTATGACAAATAAGGGAGGGTTGTCTTTAAATGAAATCCTTTTTAACCTTGCTGCAATAAGAATAGATTGAAGCCATCTAAATGGGGTAGATAGAATAACAAATAATGTTATTTTTCTTGCCATCTTCTTTTTAGAAGGAGCGATTTTATTTTCCTTCTTTAATCTCAACCAATGTTTTATAGACGAAATAAAGAGTTGGTGTTCTTTAATTTCAAATTCTTTGTCTTTATTGGCCATTTATAATTAGGTAGTGAATTTTTGTGTTTTCAGTAAAGGCAGAAAACCACCTAAAACCGATTAGGTGGTTTTTAATTATGTATGAAACGCTTTATTTACCAACAATTTTTAATTCAACTCTTCTGTTTTTTGCTTTTCCTTCCGCTGTATTATTTGTAGCAATTGGCTTATCTTCTCCAAATCCTTTTGCAAGCATCCTCGCCGAACCAATTCCTTTATTTTGTAAGTAGGTGATAGCAGATTTAGCTCTTCCTTCCGAAAGGTCTTGATTTGCGTATTTAGATCCATCGCTATCCGTGTGCCCTTGTAATTCAATTTTTATTGTAGGGTTTTGATTTAAGAAATCAACCAATTGGTCTAAGATTCTGTATGAACGCGTATCCAGTT
>JAQWQH010000206.1 GCA_029244805.1 Flavobacteriales bacterium | reverse complement strand
AGAATGGAAACGTTTACTATTAAACTCAATGGTTAGCCCTCTATTTAAATAGCAGTAGTTCCAAAATAATTTATCTAAGTATTGACTTCTAAAATGATACGCCTTAAAAACATCTGCATCTGGAACAAATTTCACATAAGTTCCATTCTCTTTATCTGTTGTTACTAAATCATGGTCTTTGGTTATATTCCCTCTATCAAACTCAACTGTTTTTTCCTGTCCTTCTCTAAACGATTGTACTTTAAAGTAACTCGACAATGCGTTTACCGCCTTAGTTCCTACACCATTTAACCCAACTGATTTTTTAAAAGCTTTGGAATCATACTTACCTCCTGTGTTCATTTTAGAAACAACATCCACAACTTTCCCCAAAGGAATACCCCTTCCCCAGTCTCGTATAGAAACAGCATCTTCTTTTATTTTGACAACAATCCTACGACCATTACCCATTACAAATTCATCAATACAGTTATCTACTACTTCCTTTACAAGGATATATATACCATCATCAGCAGATTTTCCATCTCCCAATTTACCAATGTACATCCCTGGACGTAATCGAATGTGTTCCTTCCAATCAAGCGAGCGGATATTATCCTCGGTATATTGTACTTTATCTTCAGCCATAATTTCACCCAGCAATTAAGTTGGTAAAATTAACGAATAAAAGAGGTGCTAACCACCTACAAACAAAGGGTTTTATTAACATTTTCCATGTTAATTACGAAGAAAAAAGCAAAAAATGACTGAAAAAGGTAATTTCTTAGACAAAAACAGAATAGATCTTTTATGATTACAGATTCATTATTTATTTATTTATTATGTCATTTTGCGGATAAGAAAAATCAATCAACTTTTTATCCCAGGACACTTTCTTTAAAACCATCTTCTTTTTCTTTACCTTAAACTTATGATATGTAAAGTACAGGTTTTGTTTGTCAATAAATTCAACTCCAAAAATGCTTACAATTGCTTTCCGCTTACTCCTGTCATCAATCTCAATTTGAGCATTCTTGATTTCAGAAAGTAAAAATGCATATTTCGTTTTAATTAATGACCTGATTTCAGTATGTTCGATTAGTTTCTCTTCAACCTCTTTCATTAGCAACGAATGCCAATCATTACCATACCTCTTTCTTAATAATTTATCAGTTTTTGCATTTTCCTGAATTAAACTATCTAATCCTTCAGTATAAACACCAGAACCAGCAGACACATAAAGTAACTTCCATTTACCCTGAACCTCATTTATCGCATTGTTTTTTTCAAATGAATTGGGCCTGCCTATTAAATAGAATGTGTGCTTTTCTTTTTTCTGCGAAAAACCAAAAAAAGTATTAATTAATAAAATTAAAAAAACAATATATCGCATTCACATTACTTTTTAAAGACTTTAGTGACCCTAGTTTTTTGATCTCCTGACAGCATGAACGAATATAAACCGCTGCTAAACTTACTCATATCTATATTTTCAATCATACTTGAAGAAATTTCCTTTTGAAAAATCACCTTACCTATGTTGTCCATAATTTTTAATTCTTTATACACACTAGGTTTGATAAATTCAATGGTCAAATTGTCATTCACAGGATTTGGATAAATTGTGAATTCAAAATCCAACTCCGGATATAAAACATCATTCACACCTACATTTATTATTATTGTATCAGAGTCCGAACAATTCCCCAAGTTCCCCGTTAGAATTACGGTAAAAGAACCCGTAGTATTATAAACGTGTGAGGGTGATGATAAAGTTGAATTTGCACCATCACCAAAATCCCACGTATAACTGGTTCCGTTAGAACCTAAATTGTTAAAATCAATAGATTCACCTGTTACCGCATTTAATGTACTAGCCCCCGCAATAACTGTAGGGTTTGCTGCAACATTAATATAAGAAGTCTCTGTAATTGTATTAGAGCCTGCGCCATTCGAGACTGTTAATTCCACGTCATATATCCCCGATGATGCATATTGAATTCCAACAGGATTTTGATCTGACGAAATTGCAGGGTTACCACCATTAAACACCCAACTCCAACTAACCGGATTACCCGCAGAAACATCGGTAAAGTCTATTGAACCTCCTTCGCAAATTTCAGTATTGTTAGCGGTAAAATTAGCAACCATATTATTTGCTGCCGTAATTTCAAAATCATTGTTAGATATATCGTAAAAAGTTCCATTTTCCGACATAATTCTTATTCGAGCTGTAGTTGTTATATTATTCGGAACCGTAATGTTTTCCGAGCCATCATTTGCTACCCCCGTAGCTACAATAATTGGATAAGTGAAGCCTCCGTCGGTAGATAGGATTATATCCACCATTGAACAATTAACAGGAGAATTGTCCGTGTTTGCTACATCCCAAAGTATTGTTTCTGTTGATGAAGCCGTCCAACTTATTCCTGAAGCACTTGGATAATTAAGTACAAAAGGTCCAGAATTAGCATCCACAGAAAGGGTGACATCAGCATGATCGTTACACCCTCCAGTAATAGAATTATCTCTAACAAACACCCTAAAATTCATTGTTCTAGAGACAGTTGGTAAAACCTCCCAATCATCATTCACTCCGGAAATAACAGTAGCTAAACTTGGGAAAAACCGGGAAGGATTGGTGCTCGGGCTATTCGATCTAAAATTTGGTCCATCAACCGAAGTTGGAGAAGGTGATTGAGTTGATATTTCATTGTCCATTTGCTCCCAACAATAAGTGATTGGATCTCCATCAGCGTCTGTTGCATTTGCGGTTAAAACAAACGGCGTACCAACTGGTACCGAAACATTACCATTAGTAGATGAAATAACAGGAGAAACATTGACTAAAGGAGTTATAGAAGCGCAACTATTCGCATTGCCCACAATAAACCCACCTATCTCTTCCAAATTAACCCCATGAAAATGATCATCACTGTTGGACTGCACATTAGGGCTACAAATACCAGCATAAGCCATTATAGTGGAGCCACTTCCTGGCTCCATTGCTGTATTGTTATTTCTATTTCCGCTACAAGAATTATTAAAACTATGATTACCTTTAAATTGATGTCCCATTTCGTGGGCAACATAATCTATATCAAAAGGGTCACCGACTGGAGCGCTGCTTCCGGTAACTCCTCTAGCTTTATTATTATTAGAACAAACAACACCAAGACCTGCTAATCCACCGCTGTTAGTCCCAAAAACATGTCCAATATCATAATTACCACTTCCTATTACGCTATTCGTATTACTTTGATTTTCACTAATCATATTTCCTGGAGACCCATTTGTAAATGGATCTGTATTTGAATTTGTATAGATGATTAAATCATTATTAGCTATAATTTCCATGGTGACTGCAATATCCCTTTCAAACACCCCATTCACCCTATTCATAGTAGTAACTTGCGCTGCCTGAGCAAGAGATAAAGTTCCCCCTTGAAAATCTGTGTACTCACCAGTGGCAGAGATTGCACATCTGTAAGTTCTCAATTCACAACTTCCAAATGTTTTTAGTGAACCAATCGATTCATTCTTTTTATCGGTTGAATGAAAAGAACAATCCATTACTTTATCCGTAAAAAAATCATCACGGTAATAGCTCATATAAACTTCTGTTTCGCCGTGAAACATTGGATCAATAAAAAAAGTTGATTTATCCGACATTACCATGGCATGAAAGCCTAGTGGTGTAATATCCATTTTACCAATCTGATTTAAATCATCAATACCCTTTAAATCAAAAGTTCTAATAGATGGAAACTTCTCGCACAACACAGGATGCATTGTCGTGTTTTTTGTAACTGCAAAACGGGTAACCCTTCCATCTGGATTTAACAAAGAAATAACGACAACTTCTCCTGCAAAGGGCTCGTCCCGGTGCGAAACATCTTCCAAAGCTTCAAACAGTAAAGCTTCATCAAAAGATAACTTTTTGAATTTTCTAGATTTAATGTATTGAGTAGACTTAGAAGAACTATTCAATCCTGATAATTCCTTCCAACAAACCAATGGGTCAACTACCTTTTGAGAATAGAATAAAACGGTAAAAACAATAGCAAACGCCGTACAAATATATTTCTTCATCGAGTTATTTTTTAATTACAAACTCAATAAATATAGCAGAAAACTTAGATAATGCCTTATTTTAAATGCTATTTCTTACTTGCACTAGTCTTTTTAGCTTTCAGATTAATCGGGTTTTCAACCAATTCATCTGTTAGAGCTAATTGAATAACCTCATCCATTGTTTTAACATAATTAAACTTCAATCCTTTAAGATATCTAGGATTGATATCATCAATATCCTTCCTGTTTTTTTCGCAAAGAATTAACTCTTTAACATTTGCTCTTTTTGCAGCTAAAATCTTTTCTTTTATCCCTCCAACCGGCAATACTTGGCCTCTTAAAGTTATTTCACCTGTCATCGCTAAATGACTCTTTACCTTCCTTTGCGTAAACAAAGAAGCTAAGGCTGTCAACATTGTGATACCAGCAGATGGACCATCTTTTGGTGTTGCTCCCTCTGGCACGTGCACATGCACATTATAACTATCAAATACTTCTTGTTCAATTCCTAAATCAACACTATGCGCTTTTAAATACTCCAAAGCAATAACGGCAGATTCTTTCATCACCTCACCTAAATTCCCAGTAAGGGTTAATTTTCCCGTTCCTTTGGTAATTGATGACTCAATAAATAATATAGTTCCTCCCGTCCGCGTCCATGCCAATCCGGTTACAACGCCAGCTACATCGTTATTTTCATAACCATCTTTTTCATGAGCTGGTCCTAGAATTGTTTTCAAATCTGATAAATCAATACCAACATTATACTCTTCCTCCATTGCTATCTGTTTTGCTCTATACCTTACAACTTTAGCAACTTTCTTCTCAAGTCCTCTAACCCCACTTTCATTGGTATAAGATTCGATTATCTTCTCAACAACGTTGTCCTCAATTGAAAACAGCTTTTTTGACAAACCATGTTCTTTTATCTGCTTGGGGGTTAAATGTCTCTTTGCAATTTCGATTTTTTCCTCAACGGTATAACCGTTTACTTCAATAAGCTCCATCCTATCCAATAATGCTGGCTGTATAGTCCCCAATTCATTTGCAGTTGCGATAAACATCACTTTCGATAAATCATATTCAATTTCCACAAAATTATCCTGAAAAGAATCATTTTGAGCAGGATCCAAAACTTCCAATAAAGCAGATGACGGATCACCATGATTACTCTTACCTACCTTATCAATTTCATCCAAAACGAAAACGGGATTAGATGACTTAGCCTTTTTGATATTCGTCATAATTCGACCTGGCATCGCTCCAATATACGTTTTTCGATGACCTCTTACTTCTGCCTCATCATGAACTCCTCCAAGAGATACTCGGACGTATTTTCTTCCAATTGCCTCAGCAATGGACTTCCCTAAAGATGTTTTACCAACACCAGGAGGTCCATGCAAACAAAGAATAGGAGACTTCATGTTGCCTTTCAATTTCAAAACTGCCAAATACTCAATAATTCTTTCCTTCACTTTTTCTAAACCATAATGGTCCCGATCTAAAATCTCAGTAGCGCGTTTTAAATCAAATTTATCCTTTGTGTAAACTCCCCAAGGCAAATCCAATAGCAATTCACAATAATTTGACTGAACTCCATACTCAGCCCCTTGGGGATTCATGCGTTCTAGCTTGTTTAATTCTTTATAAAAAGCATCTGAAACCTTAGAAGGCCATTTTTTCTTGGAAGCCCGACTCCGCATGTCATTTACCTCTTCCTGCACTGGATTATCACCCAATTCGTTTTGAATTTCCTTCATTTGTTGTTGAAGAAAATACTCACGTTGTTGTCTGTCCAAATCGGTACGAACTTTAGACTGAATATCATTTTTTATCTCAAGGACCTGTAACTCCTTATCTAGATGCTTCAATAAAAGATTCGCCCTAGCCTCCAGATTTACCTCTTCCAAAAGACCTTGCTTCTCTTCTATCTCTGCTTGCATGTGAGAAGAAATAAAATTAACTAGGAATGAAGAACTTTCTATATTTTTTATTGCGAAAGATGCTTCCGACGGTATATTTGGCGATTGCTTAATAATTTTTAACGCCATATCTTTTAAAGAATCAAAAAGCGCAATTAATCTTTTATCGAACTTTTTAGGCTTGTCATCTAAAAATGTCTCAATCTGAGCTTTCAGGTAGGGCTCTTCTTGAATTGGCGAAATTAATTTCAACCTTTTTTTACCTTGAATAATAACAGTGGTACTTCCATCAGGCATTTTAAGCATCTTTATTATTTGCGCTACCGTACCAATTTCAAATAAATCTTCAAAGCCTGGGTTCTCTAAAGCAAAATCTTTTTGAGATACCACACCAATAATTTTATCTGTTTTGTAAGCTTCTTGAATTAATTTAATAGACTTATCCCTGCCAACAGTAATAGGAATAACAACACCTGGGAAAAGGACGTTATTTCTTAACGATAATATAGGTAATTGTTCCGGAACAATCTCGTTGTCCATTCTTTCTTCATCCTCGGCTGAAATTAAGGGAATAAATTCTGTTTCTTCTTCTCCCATACCTGCAAGTCCAACCCAATCATTTTCTGATAAAAAATCACTCATCTCTAATATATATTTTCCATAACGTCAATATGGCAGACTTATAAAACCCAACATATGCACGTTTATTTTTGTTAATTCAAAATAGCCCTGTTTATACAGCTTTCAAAACAAATTATACTTTATTAAACCTGCTTTCAAAACTTACTAGTCAAGCTACATGCCAATCCAAAAACACTGATAATTTGTCATTAATTAACTTACTTCACCTTTTTATTTCGAGTTATTGGAAAAGGAAATGGGAATAGAATGATTACCAGAGGGTATGATAAAATACAACAGTTTATTGCTCCAAATGAAATAAACTCCTTATTTTTGCAGCCGAATTCAAAACGAAATTAACTAATAAATAGATATGGCTGGTACAAAAACTTTTACAATGATTAAGCCTGATGGAGTTGAAAGCAACAACATTGGCAACATTCTACAAATGATTACAGATGCAGGATTTGCTATCAAAGCAATGAAATTAACAAGATTATCAACTGAGCAGGCTCAAGAATTTTATGCTATTCATGCTGAAAGACCATTTTATGGTGAATTAGTCGAATACATGACTTCTGGACCAATAGTCTCTGCAATCTTGGAGAAAGATAATGCCGTTGAAGACTTCAGAACACTAATTGGAGCAACTAATCCAGCTGAGGCAGCGGAGGGTACAATTAGAGCTAAATATGCTGAATCTATCGGTCGAAATGCTGTTCACGGATCTGATAGCGATGAAAATGCTGAGATAGAAGGTAATTTTCATTTCCCAGTAGCTGAAGTTGTAGCTTAACCTACTCAACTGCTTACCTTATTAAATCCCTGTAAATATAATTTACAGGGATTTTTTTATCTCCTGACTTACTTTTATGTGAATAGTTTACTTCACAATAAAAATGGCTATCTAAATCAATAGATAGCCATTTTTAACTTTAACAAAATACTACACCTATTCCCAAGTGAATTCACTTGCTTTTACTTTAGCATTCACCTTGATGTCAGTGACAGTTAGCTCAACAACTTGTGGTCCCATATTCCGCGTGCGTGTAAACGGGTATTTTATTCCGTTTACATCTTTGTAATCGCTGTATTCAGAATAAGATTCCATTTCGGTTCCATCAGGACCTTTTTCAGTAGACGTAGTGTAAACTTTAAGGCTAGATTCAACATCAAAATAATCATATTTAACTTCTCCCTCAGAGTTAGTTATCGTCACCTTGTATGCATCTTTTCCATTGACTTCTTCAATAGATTCAAGTTTAAGTGTATATCCTAGTTCTTTATACTTCAACTCCTTATTCATTATAGCTTGCTCCTTCATGGCTTCCAATTCTTCACCCTCTAAAGCTTTCTTTCCTTGCATGCCTGAAGAGCCTCCATTCTTGCCATCAAAAACTTGCTTTTGCACTGTCATTCCTTGCATGTTCAATTCGAAAAAAGACTTATTTGGAGCCATTTGCTTTGTGGTGATTTGTAATTTCATTCCTTGCATTTCTGTCTCCATCACAATTGTAATGTCCTTTATTTTCTTGTATTTCTTTTCTACGCTTTTCATCGTTGACTCGCCGGTAATGGCAAAGAAATAATCTTCTAAAACTTTTTCTGCAGTTAACCCTAACGGAAGTTCTTTAGCTGGTTTATCGACTTTAACATCCCCATTTATATCATAAAACTCTATAACACCATCGCTATCAAATTTCGTAAGTGTGCCAGCAATATCTTTATTCCCAACTACCAGGATAATACAGTTTTCTGGATGAATGTATTTCCTAGCTGCAGCTCCTACGTCAGCAAACTGAACATTTTGCAAGCGACTTAAATAAGTCTGATAATAATCCTTAGGCAAACCGTATCTCTCAATGTTTAATGCAAAACGTGCAATCGTTTGATCATTCTCTAATGAAAGAGCAAATCCTCCATTCATATTATTCTTAATACGATCTAAATCAGCTTGAGACGGTTTTTCATTTATAATGTGATTCATTTCAAATAGGAATTGTGTTACAGAACTATCCGTTACTTCATTCCTTACACTTGCTCCTGCGTTAAAAGACCCCACTCTATTATCCGCTCTAACACCCCCACGGGCGCCATACGTATATGCCTTATCTTCTCTCAAGTTTGCATTTAAATAACTTGAAAATGCACCTCCAAAAATATTACTCATAACACTAACAGCAGCAGCATCTGGAGCTCCAATTTTATAATCTATTGGATATATAACCTTAATTACAGATTGAACTGCTCCTGGTTTATTTACAAATGCAACTCGCACACCTTTAGTTGCTGAAGGCATATCATATTTATGCTCAGGAACATCTGCTTTTTGCCAACTTCCTAAATACTTTTCAGTTAATTTTTTTGCATCCTCAACAGTAATATCCCCAACAATTACTAGGTAGGAAATATTTGGACGAAAATATGTTTCATAATACTTCTTACAAGCATCTATGGTAATATTTTCAATATCACTCTTCATTTGAACTTCACCATAAGGATGACTTTTTCCATATTTTAAAACACTTGTAACGCGACCAGCAATTGCATCCGCATTGGTTGCTAAAGACTTTAAAGAAGAAAAAGCTCTTTTCTTTTTCTTGTCCAATTCATCTTGAGGAAATGCTGGATTTAGCAAAATATCAGCAGCTATTCCTAGGACTTTATCAGAATGCTTTGTTAATGACGAAGCATAAAAACCAGAGGAAAAAGTAGAAACAGATGCTCCTACAAAATCTATCTCTTCATCAATTTGCGCTTTTGTTTTGGTAGTAGTCCCAGCACTTAACATATCTCCCATCATATCAGCTAAGCCAACAGTTCCATTTTCCAGTACCGGATCTTTATCAATCGTCAACTGAAAAGAAACTTTTGGTAATTTGTGGTTTTCCACCACAAATACCTTCAAACCATTGTCTAAAGTAAAACTAGCTGGAGTTCCAATATTAATTTTTGGAGCTATACCAGGTTTTGGTGCAGTTGTTCTATCTATTTGTGCATGCAATAAAGAAACACTAGCTGTCAACAATATCGTTGTTATTATATTTTTCATTAAAATTCTATTAGTCAGTTATTGTTTAATTTATTGTTCGTCTTTTGGCAAGTAATAAAGAACTACCCTATTTTCTTTAACAAAATATTTCTTCGCCACTCGCTGTATATCTTCTCGCGTAACACTCAAGTAACGTTCAAGTTCAGTATTGATAAGATTAGCATCACCAAAATACATTTTGTAATTGGCTAAATTTTCTGCAATTCCGACTTGAGAATTAAAGTTGTAAACAAAATCATTCTCTACCATATTCTGCAATTTTTGAAACTCTGTTTCAGTAATTAACTCATTTTTTACTTTTTCAAACTCTCCGTTAACCTCTGCTTCTAGTTTATCAGGAGCAACTCCTGCGTTTGCAATACCAAAAACAAAAGACAAGCCTGGATCCTCTGATGCAAATGGAAACGAACCCACATACATAGCAGATTGCGATTCCTCGACACATTTTTTATTGAGCCTAGAGCTACCGCCATTTGATAATGCTTGCGATAACATATCAATTGCATAATAATCATCGGTCCCTTGTGCAGGAATTCTGTAGGCCATCATTACACCCGGCAACTGAATATTGTCGTATACCGTGTCTCTAATTTCTCCACCTAAAGCTGGTTCAACAATTGTTACTTTATCGATATCTTTTCCCCTTGGTATTGGAGAAAAATAAGCGTCAATCAATTTTTTCGTTTCATCAATGTTTATATCTCCGGAAATTGAAAGAATAGCATTATTCGGCACGTAAAACTTATGGTAAAAAGCAATAAACTCTTCTAGTGTTGCAGCATCAAGGTGCTCCATTTCACCAATAGTAGTCCAACGGTAAGGATGCTCCTTGTAAGCTCTCTTATTCATTTCTCCTAAAAAGCTCCCATATGGCTGATTATCTACCCTTAACCTCTTTTCTTCCTTAACAACCTCATTTTGCGTATCAACTCCCTTTTGATCAATATTTGCATGCATTAATCTTTCAGATTCTAACCACAACCCCAACTCCAACTGATTTGATGGCAAAACCTCATAATAAAAAGTTCTATCATTTGTGGTGTTGGCGTTATTTTGTCCTCCAGCATTCTCAATATACTTGAAAAATTCACCTCTTGGGATATTGTCGGACCCTTCAAATAACAAATGTTCAAAAAAGTGTGCAAAACCAGTTCTTTCCGGATTTTCATTTTTAGCACCTACATGGTACATTATTGAAACTGCAACAATAGGCGTAGCATGATCTTCATGCAAAATTACGTGCAATCCATTTTTCAAATCATACTCTTCAAAGTCAACTTTAACGCTTTGAGCATTAACCCAAAAACTAACAAAAGCTAGCCCTGTCATCAATATTCTTTTCATCTTATCTAATAGTTTTATTCGGAACGAAAATATTCATTTGTTAGAACATTATCACGTTTAAATACATTAATGGAATCTAAAACCTTTACAAAGTACTGATTGACAAGTACTTAATTCATTTATCGGGAGACATATAGTTTACAAACGGTAAGACAAATATTATTTGAAAATTGGTTAGTTTTGTAACATACAAGAATTATGAAACGATATCTACAATTATCCATAATTACCTTTTTAGCTGGCTGGATAAATCAATCTTGTGATCCGAAACCCAGAGATTTACCAAAATTTGTGACGTTCTCAGAAATTACTAATTCTCAAATTGCTCGTGACTCTTTTTATACGCAAGGAATAGCTTCTGTTGATTTAAATAATGATTTTTATCCGGAATTATATATGACTAATAGTTGGAGAGGATTCGAAAACCATTTTTACATTAATAGAAATTGGATTTGTATTAATGATACTGTTTCGTTTAAACTAAACTATAAGTCTTATTCAAATGGATGTACTTTTGCTGACTTGAATAATGATGGTATTTTAGACCTATGCCTAGCAAACGCAAACAATAAATGCAATACAGTGTTGTTTGGAAGTAAAAACCATGGCTATTTGGAACATTACATTGATACAAATGCGACTAATAAGTCCTACAATATAGCAATTGCAGACGTGGACAACGATGGCGCAGTTGAAGCCTATATTTCAAATTTTCATTCCGAAAAAAATATGTTTTATCGTATAAATGAAAATATATTTATTGAGATTGACTCTACAGAAATCACCAGAGATACCTCCAGCACTCTTTTTTCTACATGGTCTGATTTAAATAATGACGGATTACAAGATTTGATTGTTTGCAACGACTCCGAAAATTATATTTTCAGAAATGAGGGAAACCTTGTTTTTACTCGAATAAGCAATGATTTCTCCATTGATAAGGAGATTACTTATGGCTGCTCTGTTTCCGATTATAACAATGATGGACTAATGGATATTTTCACTACTAATTGGTCCGGCAAGAACTGCTTATTCCAAAACAACGGTAATTTTAAATTCGAAAAATTAAATATGTATTATTTTAATCATGACTATCATAATTCAGAAGGTTCTTGTTGGGGAGATTATGATAACGATGGATATTCCGATTTGTTCGTTACAAATGATGGAGTTAACCTATTGTATAGAAATCTAGAGGGAAAAGGATTTAGGAAAAAACCATTTCCAACCATTTCCGATACAAACAGAAATTCGAATGGCGTCGTATGGACTGATTACAATCTTGATGGAGGATTGGACCTAATAATAGCCAATGGAGGCAATCAACGTAATCAAATATTCAAAAGTTCTAGGAATCGGAATAACTGGGTTAAAATAAAACTAGAAGGAACCATTAGCAACAAATCAGCGATTGGAGCAAGAATTATCGTCTACTCAGGGAATTTAACTCAGCACCAAGAAGTGCAAGCGCAATCAGGTGGAGGATGTGGCTCGCAAAAACCGTATTTATTACATTTTGGTTTGGCGCAAAACACGTTTGTAGATTCTATTCACATAAAATGGCCACTATCCCCTATGGTAACAAAATCCAATTTAAATTGTAATAGTATTTACTCTTTTAAAGAATAATTTGAAAATAGCTGTAATAATATCATTCTCGTTTATATCTAATTTCCTGCTCGCTCAAGAAGAGGAAAAAATATATAGTTCTGTGCAACTAGACACTTTAACAATATACGCAGCAAATGAATTTGATATTAAAACATTTATACGAAGAATTAAAGATGACACCACCTTTTACCAAGCTTTCAAAAACCTAAACTATTATCCCCATAAAGCACAAGGTAATCTTTGGGTTTTCAACAAAAGAGAAAAAGAGACAGCAGCTGAAAAAGTATCCGTAATCCAACATTTAGAAAAGTCATACATGTGGCAAGATCGGAAAACTATTTCTTCTTCAGGAAAACTAAGAACAAAAAAGGGAAAATACCGATTTACTACCGCGGAAATATATTACGACATCTTTTTTCCTTCTGATACCATAGCTGTATCTACTGAGATAACCAATGTAGAAGATGAAACAGTTGGTAAAGGGAAAAAATCTAAATATAAACATGACTTAAAATTAATGATGTTTAATCCTGGAGAGGATATAAGCGGAGTTCCAATAGTGGGAAAAAAAATGTCTATATTCGATAATGACATGGTGAAATACTATGATTATAAAGTAAGTATTATAAACTATAATGGAATAGAATGCTATCAGTTCTCTTGTTTAGCAAAACCAGAATACAAAGAACATAGAACAGTTATCAAGTACCTCACAACCGTTTTCAATAAAGAAACTATGGCGGTATTAAACCGACAATACTCGATGCGGTATAAATCCATTTTATTCCAATTTGATGTGAAAATTAACATAAGAAATGAAATGTCAAATGGAATCATCATACCTCTATCAATAGACTACAATGGATATTGGGACATCCCATTTAAAACACAAGAAAAGATAGCCTTTACCATTGAAAATAATAGCTATCGACTGAAGCACTGAAACATTAATTCGTCTAACCAGCCGTCTTTTCCTTTATTCCAACCTTTTTTTGTTCCACAAATTATGAATCCAGATTTCTCGAATAAATCAACGCTGGCTTTATTTCCAGACAAAACATTGCAATATATTTGATGCAGACTTAATTGATTGAAACAATATTCTTTGATTAAACTAACTGCTTCTTTTGCGAACCCACGCCTTCTATCTTCAAGTTCAGCAATAAGTATTCCCAGACCAACTCTAGCATGAAATGGATCAAAGTCGAATAAGTCAATTGCGCCTATTTCCCTGTCGCCTTCTATTAAGCAAATAATAAAACGAACTTGTTTTACTGAATAAATATCTTGCGCAGAACGCACATAATCTTCAATTAATTTCCTTGAAAAAGGAACTAAGGTATTACTCACACTCCAATTATCTGGATTGTTTTCCCACCTCAAAATCGTGCCAGCATCCGAGGGCTCAAGCGCTCTCAAATAGATTTTTTTTCCACTTAACATGTCTCTTGTAATTTCACAATTCTGTTCACAATATCTGCTTTAGAATACATCTTTAATTCAAATGAAGATTCGTTCATATTCAATGAAAAACTGGCCTTTATTAATTTACGATCATGTAAAATAGGAATCAATTCAAATACAAAATTTGCAGATGCAACATCCTCTCCAATACTCTTGACATACTCTTTTATGGGAAGTAAACATGTTTGATTCTGTTTCAATTTTGGATAATTTTCAAAAGCTGCAACCAATTTCTGAATATCTTCTGCAATATCTATTTGAATAAATAAAGTTGGTATTGCACTTTGCTTCACCCTTCGCAAAACCAATTTTACATTCTCTCCTATGCGACTTCCTTTAGCACTTGTGGAATAATATTCCCCATCGACAACCAAACCTAAATGGGGAGGTATTTTATCTGTTCCAAAAAGACATAAAAAAGTACCCTTGCTTAAATTATTAACTAAAAGTGGCGTTATATTTCCTATTGTTCTCAAATACTTCAATTTAATCACATTTCAATTTCACCATTAAAAACAAACTTTGTCGGGCCCATTAACCAAATATCTTCAAATCCGTCTAAAGTCTGCCGAAACGAAACGGATAAATCTCCTCCGCGGGCACTAACCTTAATCTCTCCGGATGAATCTTCTGCAACCAAAGCAGCACTCAAAGCACAGGCAGTAACTCCAGTGCCACAAGACAAGGTTTCATCCTCAACTCCTCTTTCATAGGTCCGTACTTTAATTCCATTCGAAAGGTGTTCGATGAAATTTACATTGGTCCCAATTTCTTTGAAACGCTTATTATTGCGAATTTCTCTTCCCTTAGCTACAACATCAATCGCGTCAATATTTTTTTCAAAACAATTATAATGTGGAGATCCCGTATCCATATAATGATGCGACTCACCAACTTCTATGTTACAAACATTATGCATTTTCAATCTAATCAATCCATTTGATTCAATAATTGCTTCATGGTAACCATCAGTTGAATTAAATTTTGCAAAATCATAAACCATACCCTGTTCTCTGGCAAATGCAACAGCACATCGACTGCCGTTCCCACAAAAACTCTGTGAACCATCCGGATTGAAAAAAACCATATTAAAATCCCACTCAGGATGACGCTCTATCAATATCAAGCCATCCGAACCAATACCAAATTTTCTACTACAAAGACCCTGAACCAATTCAATATTATTTTTATTGAAAGTCATATCTCTATTGTCCACAATGATAAAATCATTACCTGTTCCTTGGTATTTATAAAACTTTATTTTCATTATCAATTATCTCTAAAAAGTATTGTAGCATTAACATTATTTAACATGGATTACATGTAACCTGTCAAAATAAAAACGTTAAATCAGTACTTGTAAATCAAATGTAGCGAAGATATCGCAATTAAATTCTTTCTAACTCTCTAAAATAAGGAAAAATGGTAAAAAGTAGCATAAAAATAATAACAGCAGGAATGGTAGGTGGAGTATTATCTTTTGGATTGACATCTGCAATAAACACTGAAAATTTGACTAAAATAGAAGAAAACAATTACCAAACGGGTTTAATCCAATCAGAAAACAAAACCATCTGCTCCAACAAACAAGTAGCACCTGTGCTTATGCCATCATTTGAATCTAATGTAAGTTTTACGATGGCAGCAGAAAAAACGGTAAATTCAGTGGTCCACGTAACCACTGAATATAAACCGAAAAGTAATCAGCATGCATTCTCAGAGTTTTTCTATGGCAGTGGTCCCGCAACGCAAATTGCTACTGGATCCGGTGTCATCATATCAGATGACGGTTACATTGTTACTAACAATCATGTCATAGATGAGGCTGATAAAATTGAAATCACATTAAATAATGAAAGAACCTACGAAGGTCAATTAATTGGCAAAGACCCAAACACAGATTTAGCTTTGATTAAAATTAATGAAAACAAATTACCATTTATTAATTTC
>JAQWQH010000194.1 GCA_029244805.1 Flavobacteriales bacterium | reverse complement strand
AATTAACCCTTATCTTTGGCGCTAATTCCGCGGCTAAAGATCTAGTTAATCCCTCAATGGCTCCCTTCGACATGGATACCTGAGAGTGAAAACTAAAACCCGATTGGACCGCAATTGTAGAAAAAAGGACGATCGAAGAATTTTTACTTTTCTTCATCTTGGATAGCAGCTGTTTAATTACGTTGGTAGCTCCCAAAACTTGAAATTTAAAATCGTCAATAAAATCTTTTTCGCTGAACCGATGAAAAGGCTTTAAATTTATGCTGCCCGGACAGTAGGCCAAACCATGAATCTCTTCTGGAAAGTCGTCAATTTCCAAATCGTCGTTTAACACATCGTGTTTTAAATATTTTACATTTTCTCTGTCCGGAATGAAGTTGGTATTGTAGGTCGCTATTACTTTTGAACCTTCCTCTTCGAGAAGCTTTACAAGCTCGACTCCTATTCCTGTGGAACCTCCTATTACTATATAATTTTTCATTGTTTTAGTAAAATTTAAATGAATTCTACGTTTTTATGCTGGCATGACCATAATTTTGCCAAGACTTTTTAATTCATCATATAACTTAGCAAGAAACTAATTACGGTCCCTCAGGTGTTCTTATCTATGAAACCTCTGCATTATCTTGAAGATTGACTCTCACTGTTAAACTCATTTTCGGTACTGAGCGCTGAAGGGTCTTCATTTTTTTGAATATTATGCTGCTTGGAAATCATTCTCAAAAGGAAGAACAAGTACGAGGCAAATATGAAGAACCCTATTATAAATATTGTAATTTCTGTCTTTTCCATAATTAATCGTTTTGAACAAGCCTTATGAAAATACCTAGGGACAATATGGAAGGCACCCATATTCCCACGAACATGCCGGCTTCTTTGTCAATAAAAAACCAGAGGTAAACGGAGATTAGAAAACTAATAAACGCTAATACAACTGGATAGTATTTCTCTAAAAATTTCATAATGATTGATTGTTTTTGGTTATACCCTTTTAAATTATTACTGAATCTTTATTACTTTCAACGCAAATGGTACGATATCAAAGTGCTGAAAGAGCCAGATTAAGTATTTTGTTTATACATTTGAACAAATTGTTAAACAAATATAGGAAATGTGTTTAACAAAAAACAAATAATATTAAACAAAAATTAAGTGTAATCGCAAGTTAAATAGATAACAACTTGACAGTAAAGACACTATGAGCTTTAGCAGAAATGATAATTATTGTAAAAAAACTTATCTACTTTTAAAAAAGAAAGATTTTAGTGGAAAAGATGGAACAAACGGTTCTATGGTTATTCAACATTCCAAATAGAAATCATTTAGTCGAAGGGTATTGATGGATGTTTTGGAATTACTTATCGAACCTGACTTATTTTTTTGATCATTCCTTTAAATATTACACCGTGAAAGGGCAGAACAACTAACCAATAAAGTCTACCCAACAAACCCAAAGGCCGGAAAGTTGCTGTTTGAAAAAGCTTCCTGTCAATTACTTTAAATTCTAACCAAGCCTCTCCCGGCAATTTCATTTCCGCAAAAAGCAAAAGCCTACCCTCTTCCTTATTAGCGTACAGCACCCTCCAAAAGTCTAATGCGTCCCCAACCGAAATAGTTTTCTGATTTGTACGCCCTCTTCTTAACCCAACTCCCCCAACTAGTTTATCTAGAAAACCTCGAAGCCTCCACAGCCAATTTCCATGGTACCAGCCATTTTCACCTCCAATACTCCAAATTTTATCGATGGACAACTCGCGATTAGCAACTTCAGCTACTCGAGCATCTTTGAAACACCCAAATTTTGGCACAGATATAAACTCTGAAATACTAATGTTTGTCTCACTACTAGAATAGGAATCCTTCCAGCTAGAGGCAATATCATTGTTTTCAATACTATCAAAAGCCTTTACCAAAGCCTCTTTGTAAGATATAGGCTGAATTCCTAGTATAGCATTAATCTCATGATCTCTACAAACAACTTCAATCTTCATGCTTTCTACCAAAGATCTTGCAAGTTTGTAAGACGTGGAAGTTACAAAATAGAGCCAATAGGAGGATAGTTTTGGAGTCATCAAAGGTACTGTCCAAATTTTTCTTTTTAACTTCCTAACTTCAGCAAAATCAAGCAACATCTCTCTGTAGGACAATACATCATCACATCCGATGTCAAAATTTTTATTAAATGTCTGTTTGTTTAGGATGCATTTTGTTAAAAATTTTTGCACGTCAGAGACGCCGATAGGAGAACATTTTGTTAAAAGCCATTTGGGAGTAATCATAACAGGTAATTTTTCTACTAAATCCCGCATGATTTCAAATGAAGCACTTCCAGAACCAACAATTATTCCCGCCCTCAGACAGGTAAGATTATAGTTGCCTTTTTCAAGCTCTCGTTCCACCGTTTTTCGGGACGAAAGATGAACAGACAGATTAGATTCGTTTACTATTCCACTTAGGTATATAACTTGCTTAACCTCAGTATTGGAAAGCCTATCTCGAAAATTTACAGCAGATTTTTGTTCCAATAACTTATAATTATCTGCTGTTGCCATGGAGTGAACCAAATAATATGCTACATCAATATCCTTTGGAATTTTGGAAAGAGAGGAAGTCTTCAACAGATCAATTTCTATAACTGAAATCTTTTCCTTCAAAGACTTTGGAGGATTGAACCTTGATTTATCTCTAACACAACAAACAACATCGTAGCCTTTACTTACTAATACAGGAAGAATTCGCTTCCCAATATATCCTGTTGCTCCCGTTAAAAGTATTTTCATCAAATTATAAGAATTTTAAATTGTTACTGTTTCTTATTAAACAATCTTTGCTAGTCCAATCTTATAGGTCTCTAAAGCTCTCTTTCGGGCATATGCATGATCAACAATAGGAGCAATTGATGATAATTCCCAACCGGGATTCCATTTGTTTGTATAAATAGCTTCTTTATCAAATTTCTTTTGTTGGGCACTGGGATTAAAAATTCTGAAATAAGGAGCAGAATCACAACCTGTACCTGCAGCCCACTGCCAGTTTCCATTGTTAGCAGACAAATCATAATCAAGTAATTTTGAAGCAAAATATGCTTCTCCCCATCTCCAATCAATTAATAAATGTTTACACAGAAACCCAGCGGTTATCATTCTAACTCGATTATGCATTAATCCCGTTTTATTTAATTCTCGCATTCCCGCATCTACAATGGGATATCCTGTTTTGCCTTCAATCCATGCATTGAATTCAGAAGTATTATTTCTCCATTGAACTTGGTTGTATTTTTCCTTGAAATTAGAGGATACAACTCGCGGGAAATTGTAGAGGATTTGCATGAAGAATTCTCGCCAGATAAGTTCACTTAGAAAAACAGAATCCATGTTCAATTTCTGTATTATATTTCTTATGCTAACCGTGCCAAATCGAAGATGCGTACTGAGTTGGCTAGTGCCTCTAATTGATGGAAAGTCTCGCAGCTTTTTGTAATCATCAACCACGGCCAAGCTAAAAGACGGTATCTTAATTAATGACGGCTTAAAACCGATCGAACTTAAGCTAGGGAAACGAGTGTTGCTCTGGTAAAAGTTCTTGGGGTTAAATACTGAATTGGGAGAACAGCTGGATGAATTAAAGTGATGAAGCCATTTCTTTTTATAAGGCGTGAAAACAGTATATGGAGTCTTATCATCTTTGGTAATCTCTAGTTCTTCAAAAATAACCTGATCTTTGAAAGTATGTAAAGAGATGCCTTGAGCATAAAGCATATTTTGAAGAGATTTATCTCTACTTAATGCGTAAGGCTCATAGTCTTTATTAAAAAACACATCCGTTACGTTGTATTTTTCAATTAGATGTTTAAAAACAGTCTCAACCTTTCCATTAAAACAGCTGATTCCAGATCCAACCTCAAGCAGTTCCTTGTCCATAGATTCCAAGGTACTATGGATAAACGAAACCCTTGGGTCATTTTCATCAAGCTCATCTAAAATATTAGTGTCAAAAATGAAAATTGGCAGCACTTTTTCATGTTGCAAAAGAGCTGCATTTAGGGCAGTATTGTCTTCCAGCCGAAGATCCCTTCTAAACCAGAATATCGCAATAGAATCTTTCATGGATTAATTATAAATTACAATGTAAAAATTTAAAGATGTGGCGATACACAACCACACAAAATAGGGAAGAATTAACAAGCTTTTCCATCGCATTATTTTATTATTTCGGAATAAAGAATACGCTATAATGAATGTTAAAAACACAATAGATACGAGTGCTACCAGTGCATTTTGATAATAAAAGAAAAGTGGGTTCCAAGCAATATTTAAAAAAAGTTGAAAACCATATAAAGGGATGACTTTGTTATTTCTGGCTTCTGCTTTATGAAGAATTGCCATATAAAATGAATAACAAACCATTATTGTCGTCCAGGCCAATCCAAAAACCCATCCTGGAGGCGTCCAAGGCGCCTTGTTGAGGCTGTAATACCAGTCAGAAGCAACTCCATCGCCAGTAAAAAGACCTCCGACAACAAGTGCAGTAAAGTTGATTAACAAAAAAATAAATATCGAGATAGTTAATTTCATGCAAATTAATTTGAAGCAATTATTTCGTTTAATTTTTCTGTTCTGTAATTGAAAATTTGTTTTAAGTTTTGTTTTACAAAAAACCGATAGGCCAGAGGAGCAATTAAGGAGAAAGGAATTTTAAAATGTACAGTATCTGTTATCAAAACACCTCCCTCCACTTCCTCAAAAGTGTGGCGATGGTGCCACATTTTATACGGACCAAAACGTTGTTCATCTACAAAGTAATCTTCATGAATCATGCCTGTTATTTCTGTAACCCAATTCATCTTGAAAACCCTATTGAGTCGTATTCTGTAAGTGATTATTTGACCCAGATACACCTTTCCTTCATCTGGACTAGTCATTCTAAAATCGAGTTCTTCTGGCGTTATTTTTTGTAAATTTTGAGGGTTCGAGAAAAATATCCAGGCATCTCTCAGAGACATAGGCAAAAACTGTTGATTGTGTAACCTGTAAACATTTGAGTGTTTTGAAATTTCCATATCGTTTTAATTGATTTCAATTTTGTCAAGAACCAGCTTGAAGTTTTCATTTTTTTTGTTGGCAATTAAAAAAGAGACTTCTTCAATGGAAGAATGGTTGAAATTTTCTTTATTTAATTTGTTGCCCCTGAAACTTGGATATAAATCCTTTAAATTGATCTGGATTGTCTCCCAGTCTCCTGATGTTGAGAACGTGGTGATATATGAATAGTAATCAGTAGCTTTAGATTTTATACGAAATTGGTAAGGCTTTGAATCTCCTCTTAAACGGATAGTAACATTTTTTTTCCCCGCAATATCTTTTGCCTTGAAACGGTATCGGACAGATGCAAAACCGCCATTGTTTGCAGTAGAAACCGCTCCTTTAAATTCTGCATCGCCCTCATTATTCAATTCAATTGAAGCGCTTGATATTCCTCCCATAACATCATCGTTGACGACGATCCAATTACTCATATTAGAGCTTTTTGAAAAATTAAATATTACATTCATGTTTTCGCTTGTTAAACTGCATGCACTAGCGGCTATAATAAAAAGTATCGCTAATACGAAAATGTTATTTTTCATTTTCTATTTCTCGTAAAATTTGCTCTGCTTCGTAAGTCAATTCATCCGATTTAGTTCGATTAATAGTTGACATTTTATAAGCCTCTTCTAGCTTGATTCGATATTTTTTTTCGAGTTTTTCTTTTTTCGACTTTCTTTTAAATAGGTTCATCTTCGAATTATTTAGTTAGTTAACACGAAAATACACATAATGTTTAACTTTTTTAATAAAAAGTTAAACATTATTTATCTGTAGGTTTTAAAATCAACAACGTTAAGAGCTCGAAATGCGCTTTTATAAAGGATTTATTGATTCGGTTTATTAAAATATTTCACGGCCTGACTTCAATATATACGGGACCAATGGTCAAAATCAATGAGAGTCAATGGTTTTATTTCGAAATATTATATTGAAGTATTGGCAGAGGACAAAATATGCGTACTGAAAAGCAAATTCTTGGAAGGATAAGCGCTTAACTCTACCTTTTTTGTTAACTTTGCGGCACAAAAGAAAGACTATGGAATTATCATTGTTATTTTTACAGAAAATGGGGGTTCCTGGAATCATCCTTATCTTAATCATTGTGCTACTATTGTTTGGCGGCAAAAAGATACCTGAATTAATGAAAGGCCTGGGGAAAGGGGTAAAAGAATTTAAAGGAGCGGCCAATGGTGATTCAGATGACAACAAATCTGAGGAATCAGACGACTCAAAAAAGTCCAAAGCATAATTCAATAAACCAACGATTTTGAAAGAATATATTTCCCTCGCACAAGTAAGAGAGGATATAGGAAAAGGCGCAATTACATGTGTTAAGCTTACCGAAAATTATATCCAAAAAATTAAGGCGTCTAATTTAAATGCTTTTTTAGAAGTGTTTGAAACAAGTGCTAACGAACAAGCACAAAAAGTCGATGAAAAGATTAAAAAAGGAGTTGCTGGTCGCCTAGCAGGAATGGTAATTGGTTTAAAAGATAACATCTGTTACAAAGGCCACAAAGTGGCTAGTTCATCTAAAATACTTGAGGGATTTGAGTCAATTTACAACGCAACGGTAGTTGAAAAGTTATTACAAGAGGATGCGATCATTATTGGACGGTTAAATTGTGATGAAATGGCAATGGGGAGTTCAAACGAGAACAGTGCCTATGGTCCTGTTTTAAATCCAATTCAAAACGATAAAGTGCCTGGGGGTTCTTCTGGAGGCTCTGCAGCTGCAGTCAAAGCAAAACTGTGCTTAGCAGCCTTAGGTTCAGATACAGGAGGGTCGATACGACAGCCAGCATCTTTTTGCGGTGTAGTTGGATATAAGCCTACCTACGGAAGAGTTTCGAGATATGGTTTGTTAGCATACGCATCTTCGTTTGATCAAATAGGGCCCTTGACGAATAATATTGAGGATGCAGCATTGATTACAGAAATAATTTCTGGAAGCGATGCCTATGATAGCACTTGCTCTGCAAAGCCGGTCGATGGTTATTCTAATCTAAAAACAACAGAACCAGTTAAAAAATATAAAATCGCCTACATTAAAGACTGTCTAGATACGCCAGGTTTAGACAAAGAAATCAAAGCAAAAACACGTGAAATCATTGAAAAAATGGAGGTAGAAGGTCACGAAGTGGAAGGAGTAGATTTTCCATATTTAGACTATTTAGTTCCTAACTACTATGTTTTAACCACAGCTGAAGCATCCTCCAATTTAGCGCGTTACGACGGTGTTCATTTTGGCTATAGAAGTAACAAAGCAAAAGATGTAGAAACAACTTATGTACATTCTCGAAGCGAAGGTTTTGGAGAAGAAGTTCAAAGAAGAATCATGATGGGAACTTTTGTGCTAAGCGCTGGTTACTACGATGCTTATTACACCAAAGGGTTGAAAGTTAGAAATATAATTAAGCAGAAAACAGAAGCAATTTTTAACGATTACGATTTTATCCTTTTACCAACTACTCCAACTCCGGCATTTGGTATCGGAGAAAACATAGATGACCCTATTACAATGTATTTGCAAGATATTTTTACGGTTCATGCCAACCTAGCGGGAATACCTGCTATATCACTGCCCTTAGGAGAGCATAGTAATGGATTACCTTTTGGTGTTCAATTAATGGCCGGTTCTTTTCAAGATGCGAAATTATTCGATTTTTCGGAACGATTGATGCGCAAAGAATAACAAATGTTTTCATGACTAATTACGGGCTTCAAAGTCGAAGGCGGCATATTTTAATTGGTTTTTTAACTGCTCTTATAACCGCTGTTAATGGTCAAGTTGACACTGCAATAGTTGACACAATTAAAGTCATTGAAAAGCCTGATTTATCTTTTGTAGATAATTACGACAGCATGCTTGTGGCTCATTATCGAGAAATGAATCATTTTACAATTGACACCGGTGAATTAAATATCTTGAACTTACCAAGTGACTCCATTCCGATATTTTCAGATGCTGTTTTTAAATTCAGAATTGGACAGCTAGATCAACAATCTCCCTTTTCATTTGTTGCGAATGATGCAACTATTGCAATGATAAAGTTATATGCTTACAAGCGCAAAAGACTGACTTCAAAAATGCTAGCTTATGGAGAATTGTATTTCCCAATATTTGAAAAGTGTTTGATAAAATACGGGATGCCTTTAGAGTTGAAGTACCTTCCAATTGTTGAATCCGCTTTAAATCCTAAAGCAAAATCTAGTGCAGGAGCTGGCGGCTTATGGCAATTTATGCCTAAGACAGGTATGATGTATGGTTTGTCGATCACATCCTTTATTGACAAACGATTTGACCCTTACCTAGCTTCAGATGCGGCCTGCCAATATTTAAAGTTCTTGCACTCTATATATGGTGATTGGAGCATGGCATTAGCCGCCTATAATGCTGGGCCAGGAAACGTAAATAAAGCTATTCGCCGTTCTGGCGGCAAAACTACTTATTGGGAAATTCGACCTTATCTATTCAAAGAGACAAGAAACTATATCCCGGCCTTTACGGCGGTAAATTACATAATGAATTATGCTTCAGAGCATAACATATTTCCGAAAAAACCTTTGTTTTTAGAATTGGAAATAGATACGATACACATTTGTGATAGAATAGAATTTGAGGTTTTAGAAGAGTGGCTAGGTTATGAAATGAGCAAGTTAAAATATCTAAACCCGAAGTTTATTTCCAATATAATTCCAAAACCTGATAGTATTGATTTTATTTATTTACCAAACTTTCTAATTGGAGACTTCATTATGCATGAAGATTCCATTTACAACTACTCTTCTCTGGAAAACAAATATCTGGTAGCAGCTAATAAGTCTAAAAAAATATTAAAAACACACTACGTTAAATCAGGTGAATCTATGGGCTCTATAGCTAAAAAATATAAGTGTACAGAACAAGAAATTAAAGCATGGAATTTATTGTCCTCTAATTATTTAAAATCGGGTAAAAAACTTTTAATCTATATAGAAGATTCCGCTAAACAGCGAGCTACTTCATCTACAAATAAGAATGATGATACACAGGAGGTCTTTTCCGGAGAATACATCTATTACACGATTCGTAAAGGAGATACAATGTGGGATATAGCACAAAAATATAACGGTGTTAGCGTTGATGATATAAAACGACATAACAGCAGCCTTAATTCAAATAATTTAAAAGCAGGAACCAAAATTAAAATTGTAACGAAATAATAGGATTCCTCGTTTATAGTATTGAAACAATTGATTGTTAACAATACCTTTACATAAGCCTGCGTTTTATGCGCTAGATTAATTTACCTTTGATTGCGTATGAAGTATACGCTCGAAGAAGAATATGAATACGATTTTAGGCTTATTGGCATCAGTTGTCACGAAAAAGATTACAGAATATGCTGGGGGCTAAATAATCGACTTCGATTGTCTTTAGCTAAAGATGGGCGAGGAATTGAAGTCCTGATTAAAAAAACAAACGAGTTTAGTAAACATGCACTATATTCATATTTTCAAGAAGACACCGAAAACGAATTTATGCTTCTAAACAACAGGAGTAGCTCCGGTCATTTGGTGCCAGAAAGGGCACATGCAGATTATTTGTTTCTGATAAAAGAAAGCTACGATGTAAATCTAGAGGAACTAATTTTAAAAATTAAATCCATTCCTTTTGTTCTGACCGCTTTCGAAGTAAAAGTTGGAGACCTAAAATCGAAGGAAAATTTACTTTTTTAGAAAAAAACAACAATGAATAAAAGAAAGACAAAAATAGTAGCCACAATTGGACCTGTTACTTCTTCAAAAGAAAACCTTATAAAACTAATAGCATCAGGGGTAAATGTTTGCAGGTTAAATTTCTCTCATAGCACCCATGAAGAGCATATTGAGGTAATAAAGAACATTAGGGAAGCCGACAAGGAACTAGGCACGCATACTGCAATTCTAGGAGACCTACAAGGCCCAAAAATTAGAATAGGAGAGGTAAAAGATAATAATATTGAACTTGTCCCAGGTGCGGAAATTATTATTACAACAAATACGGTTTTAGGAACAGCAGAAAAAGTCTCAATAACTTACCAAGGGTTACCACAAGATGTTAAAAAAGGAGAGCGAATATTATTGGATGACGGAAAACTAATGTTTGAAGTGATTTCAACAAATTTAAAAGATGAGGTAAAATTGAAAGTAATTCATGGAGGTTACTTATCTTCTAAGAAGGGGGTCAACTTGCCTAATACGAAGATATCACAACCAAGCCTTACAGAGAAGGATAAAAAAGATTTACAAGTAATATTAGAGCAAAATTTAGACTGGATAGGTTTATCTTTTGTAAGATCAGCAAAAGATATTATTGAATTAAAACATATTATTTCTCAAAATAACAAACAAACAAAAGTTGTAGCAAAAATTGAAAAACCAGAAGCGGTTATCGAACTTGAAAACATTGTAAAAGAATCCGATGCTGTAATGGTAGCAAGAGGAGATTTAGGAGTTGAAATTCCTATGCAAGATGTTCCGTTGATTCAGAAGAAAATCATTACAACTTGTTTAAATTTTGCAAAACCAGTAATTGTAGCAACGCAAATGATGGAAAGCATGACAGAAAATGCCGCGCCAACAAGAGCTGAAGTAAACGACGTAGCTAACGCTGTTATGGACGGCGCAGATGCCGTTATGCTAAGTGGAGAAACTTCAGTTGGCAAATATCCTTTTACTACAGTTGAAGCAATGTGTAAAATTCTTGAAAAAATTGAATCAGATTATGAAGAAATGTATTCAAAAGAAAGGGAGCCAGAAAAAGACATTGAGCGTTTTATTACTGATTCCATTTGTTTTACCTCTTGTCGTTTAGCCTCGAGAGTTGAGGCTAAAGGAATCATTACAATGACACATTCTGGATATACAGCCTACAAAATATCTAGTCAACGACCAAAAGCTGCTGTATATGTATTTTCAGGAAACAAAAAATTGCTTACTCAGCTTAGTTTGGTGTGGGGGGTTACAACTTTCTTTTACGATAAAACGGTAAGTACAGACCATACCATTGCAGACATTAAATACCTGTTAAAAAAACAGGGGTATGTTTCTGAAGGAGACATGATAATAAACACTGCGAGTATTCCAATTGAGGAGAATGGTAAAACGAATATGATGAAAATGAGCGTTGTTGAATGAGCGAAAGTATATGCAATAAATGACGTTGAAAAATAAACTAATATGATTAATACAAAGTTGCTTGCTGAAATTTGTGAGGCTGCAGGAACTTCCGGGTTTGAGCAAAGAGTTAGAGAAATTGTTTTAAGAGAAGTAACTCCATTAGTTGATGAAGTTTCCATTGACAACATGGGAAACGTTACGGCATTAAAAAAAGGGGAAGATTCTTCAAAAAAAGTAATGATAGGTGCTCATATGGATGAGATTGGGTTTATTGTTACGCATATTGACAATGAAGGTTTTGTAAGGTTTCATACGCT
>JAQWQH010000035.1 GCA_029244805.1 Flavobacteriales bacterium | reverse complement strand
GCATTTGGTCATACAGGTTTTACAGGTATTTGTGTTTGGGCAGATCCCGAAAACGACTTACTATTTGTATTTTTAAGTAATAGAGTTCACCCAGACCCATCAAATAATAAAATAAGTACCTATAAAATTCGTAAAAGACTGCATCAAGTTTTCTATGATCAATTAAAGTATAATGGGGTGTATAAAAATAAAAACTATCCGAAGGGTTATATAAAAGAATCTGGTTTATAGCTGTAACCAACTTTTTAATAGGCGTTATACTGCTTTAAAACAATTCACTGTGAATTTTAATTGGAAGTGTCCATCTCTTGATTGGTAATAAACTCTAAATTTGAGTAGAATAAAAATAGCTTTAATCTTATGAGAGTAATATCTAGTATAATTTTACTTTTTGTCTTTACAACGGTCTTTTGTCAAGGCAATCATCCGGAAGGTTTACTGAAAATAGAAAAAGTAAAAACCTATTGGGATAAGGATAGTACAATTGTGAGAAGTCTCGGGTTTTATAATAAAAGTGGTTATGGTTCGGTAGGTGAGAGAACAGGTCTTTGGCGGTTTTGGACTAAAAAAGGAGTAATTGAAGAAACGGTATTTTATTGGATGGGTTTTAGGCATGGAAAAACACAGCAGTTTTACCCAAATGGAAAATTGTTGGTTGAAGGATATTACTACCTAGGAATCGAAGACTCCTTATTTAAGGCTTATTATAATAATGGAAATCTCGCAGAAAAAGGTAATTATGCTGGTATTCCAGATGACTTTTTAGAAGATACAGCCAATGCTGATTGGGCAATGAAATTAGATCAATTTGAAGCAGTGAAAATTGGTAAATGGGAGTATTTCTTTGAAAATGGTAACCCCATGATGGTGACCAACCACAAAGAAAACGATTCAACTGAATACATGATGGAATACTATGATACTTCTGGAATCGCTACTGTTAATGGAGGGTTTGGATCTGTCATAAACAATTACTCTACCGGAAAACCAAAAGAAGAAGCGCATTATAATAAAGGTTTACGAGATGGTAATTTTAAGGAATGGAATGCAAATGGGACGCTTAAAACAAGCGGAGCATACAAAGAAGGAAAAAGATCGGGTCCTTGGGAGTTCCGTTATTTTGTCACCGATCAGGTATATCAAGAAATAAACTATGAAAACGGATTGCGGAAAGGGGTTTTTAAAGAGTATTTACCGGATAGCACATTGGTGCTGAATGGTATGTATGCCAATGATTTAAAAAATGGTAAATGGGAATATTTTTTTGAAACAGGAGCAAAAGATATGACAGGAAATTTTGTAGATGATTTGCAAGATGGGAAATGGAGTTTTTGGTATCCAAATGGGCAATTGTATTACGAAGGTAATTTTATCAAAGGAGGTAAAGACGGATTCTGGCAGTTCTTTTACAAAACTGGAGAAACTTGGAAAGAAGGAAGTTATAAAATAAATTTAAGGGAAGGAGAGTGGACAACCTGGTTTGAAAATGGACAAGAAGCTATGAAGGGAAATTATTTGCAGGATAAAGAAAATGGTGTTTGGTCAGCGTGGTTTGAAAATGGTCAGCTAAAAGATGAAGGAGCTTATGATATGGCCAAAATGAAAGGCAATTGGAAAGGATGGTACCCCAACGGAAAAAAAAGGTATCAAGGCAATTATACTAATGATATGCGAGATGGTAAATGGTCTTTTTGGACAGATAAAGAAGTTTTAAAGGATGTAGGGAGTTTTAAAATATTAAAAAGAAAAGGAGATATTACCTTTTCAGAGGGTGATGGGTATGAGCAAAGCTTTAGGCATGGGCATTGGAAATCATACAGCGATGTGGACGGCGAGTTAACCAGTGAGGGAGATTACTCTTATGGTAAGCAAGATGGAAAATGGGAATACTATTATCCAGGGGGAGTAGTTGTAGCAACAGAAAATGTATACGGTGACGGGATGCTAAACGGCGTGTCAAAAACATATACAAGAAGAGGTGAAGTTCAAAATGAAATAGGTTACAAAAACAACAAAAAGCACGGTCCTATGAAGGTGTATAACCGAAAAGGGAAATTGATGCTGCATGTGGTGTATAAAAATGGTGTGCGTACAAAAAGTCTTGTAATGAAAGGTCAAGAAGCAAAGATTATGTACAAATATGGAGCAGGAGACAAGCCTAAGAAAAATAAATCAAAGAAAGTAAAAGGCTCTTCTATATTACGGTAGTTTAGGATAACACTTTAAAAATAATTGTTATATTTAACATAGATAATTATTTATGTGAGTCTATGATTAGAGCGTTACTTTTACTTCTCCCCCTTCTTATATCGATTTCTTCTTTTGCTCAAAAAGCCACATTGAAGGGCGTTGTTGTTGATGCGAGAACGAATGAAACTTTAATAGGTGTTGCAGTGGGCATAACAGATGGGGCTGGAATTGTTACAGATCTTGATGGGAGATATTCTCTAAAATTTACACCAGGGTCTTATGAGGTTGTTTTTAGATATGTTGGATATGATAATCAAAAGATAAATATAACACTTGCTGCTGGCGAAGAGAAAGCAATAGATATCAAACTGCAAGTTAATTCAAGTCAATTAAATGATGTAGTAATATCTGCCGGTAAGTTTGAGCAATCAATTGGTGATGTGCCAGTGTCTATTGCAATTATAAAACCGGATTTAATGGAATCTAAAGCTACTGTTACTTGTGAAGCTATTTTAGATCAGGTTCCTGGAGTTCAAGTTATAGAGAATCAAATTAGTATTCGCGGAGGAAGTGGTTTTAGCTATGGTTCTGGAAGTCGCGTATTGTTGATGATAGACGACATTCCTATGTTGGCAGGCGATGCGGGAGATATTAAATGGTCCTCCCTTCCAATAGAGAATGTGGAACAGATTGAAGTAATTAAAGGGGCGTCCTCTGTCTTGTACGGTTCGTCTGCATTGAATGGCGTTGTGAATATTCGGACAGCTTATCCTAAAGCGATTCCCATGACTAAAATAAATTTTTCAAATGGATTTTATATGGCTGGTTTTGGTAATCAAAAGGGGCGCAAACTAGATGGAACCGACACCTTATTTGATCGGTCTGGTCAGAAATGGTGGGATGGTGGAGGACCCTATTATGTTACGGGTAATTTCTTACATTCGAGAAGAATAAAGGAAAACTTTGACCTCGTTGTTGGCGGAAATTTTTATACCAATGATGGAATAAAAAAGGGAGCTAATGAAAATAGATTTAGGATTAATACAAATACAAGGTGGCGTTCAAAAAAATATGCTGGATTAAGTTATGGCTTGAATTCAAACTATAATGAGGAGACGGGAAGCTTGTTTTTTTTATGGCATAATGCTGACAGTGTATTAATTCCTCAGGGAGATACAGATACAGCTACTACCACATTAAGCGAGTATCACACTTATCGATTGAATATAGATCCGTTTATTACTTACATAGATTCCTCGGGTCGAAAACATTCTTTGAAAGGAAGGTTTTACAACACGACGAATAAAAACAATACAAATCAAGCGTCCATTGCAAATTCATATTATGCAGAATATCAATTTCAGCAGCAATACGATAATGGTGTGACATTTACAACTGGTTTGACAAATACCTATACCAATGTTGTTGCTGAATTGTACGGTGATCACACATCTAATAATTTTGCATTATTTGCACAAGGAGATTTAAAATGGAAGCGATTTAATTTTACTGCAGGCTTAAGAGGTGAGTATTATAGGATTGATACTGTCAGTACTTTAACAACATACTCAACAAAGACAGATACATTCTCAATTCCTATTAAACCTGTTTTTAGATTAGGAACGACCTATCAACTTGCGGAAGAAACTTATTTGCGCGCTTCTTATGGCGAAGGATATCGTTTTCCATCCATTGGAGAAAAATTTATAGCTACTAATGTTGGGGGCTTAACCCTTTTTCCAAATGCAAATGTGGGCGCTGAAACAGGTTGGAGCGCTGAATTTGGAATCAAACAAGGATTCAAAATTGGAAACTTTATGGGCTATCTAGATTTAGCTGGATTTATTACAGAATACCAAGATATGATGGAATTTACCTTCGGAACATATGATTCTACGGGAGCAGTTTGGAATGTGGATTCTCTTGGGTACCCTTCATTTAGCAATTATGGTTTTCAATCGCAAAATGTTGAGGATGCTAGAATTATTGGCGGTGAAATCTCTGTTGTAGGAAAAGGTAAAATTGGAAAAATTGATATCGGAGTTCTTACAGGCTATACTTATATTCTTCCAAAAAGTATTAGGTCCGATTCAGCATATTTATCGACTTTTAGTGATTATTATACCACTACAACGGATGCTAATGGTGTTGAAACTGCAGTAGCTGATCCTGATGTCATCTTGAAATATAGGAATAGACATAATTTTAAATTAGATATTGAATTTACGTATAAAAAATTGGCGTTAGGTATTAGCAACCGCTACAACAGCTTTATGGAGCAGGTAGACGAAACATTTACATCTGCGTTTTTAGGAAACCTTATTTTGCCGGGTTATGGAGATTACAGAAATGCTCGAAGAATGGGAGATTACGTATTAGATTTGCGGGTAGCTTTTACCGCGTCTAAAAACGCTAAGGTTTCTTTTTTAATGAATAATGCACTAAACCGCGAGTACTCCAATCGCCCCGGAAATGTTTTGCCGCCAAGAACATTTCTGATACAGTATTCGCTTAAGTTTTGATAAAGCAATATTGGGATTATTTATTGCAATTGAATCCCCTCCATACTTGTAAGATCATAGAGTCCTTAGGAATTCTTTTTTGTTTCTATAGCATTTGCTAAATAGAGAAGAAAGATCTCATCAACGCAAACGATATTTGATTTTGATATGTAGTGTTTTAAACGTTATTTTTACCCAATGAAAATTGCCATACTGGATAAAGTACACCCTTTAATTGAAGAGCAACTCTCTCAGAAGGGTTGGCAATGTGACAATTTGTTTGAAGCGTCTAGAGAGGATTTGAAACAAATAATTCATTCCTATCATGGCATTGTTTTGAGAAGTAGAATCAAAATGGATCAAGACTTTCTAAAAGAAGCTAAATCATTGCTGTTTATTGGAAGGCCTGGGGCAGGTTTAGAAAATGTTGATTTAGATTATTGTGATACGAATGGGATAAAAGTTTTTCGATCTCCAGAAGGAAATAGAGATGCCTTAGCGGAACATGCAATCGGAATGTTACTCAGTTTGTTTAATAAGCTGAAAAAAGCAGATGCAGAAGTAAGAAAAAGTGTTTGGGTACGTGAGGGAAATAGAGGTATAGAATTGATGGGTAAAACTATTGGTCTTATTGGATATGGGTATATGGGTAAAGCATTTGCTCAAAGATTACAAGGTTTTGGAGTTCAGGTGATTGCTTATGATAAATACCTCAAGAATTTTGGCGATGAGCATGTTAAAGAAGTTAGTCTTCAGACTATTTTTCAGGAGGCGGAGGTGGTAAGTTTGCATACACCTCTAACCAAAGAAACAATAGATTTGGTAAATAGTGCGTTTTTAAAAGAATTCAAAAAGCCCATTTATTTTATCAATACAGCGAGAGGTCAGTCAGTTGTTACAAAGGCAATTGTTGACGGGATTAAATCACAAAGTATTTTAGGGGCTTGCTTAGATGTTTCTGAATATGAGAGCTCTACCTTTACAAAATTAGAAACTGAGAGCCTGCCAGAAGACCTAGCTTATTTATATGGTTCGGATAAGGTAGTGTTGACACCTCATATTGCAGGTTGGACTCATGAAGCTAAGTTTAAGATGGCTTATTATCTAGTCAAAAAAATAGTGGAAGAGTTTAATTAGCCAAAATCAAATCTAGCATTGCCAATTCATAACTTTGCCAAGGTACCTCAGAATTTACATTGTGTTTGAGTAATTCTTTTCGTGTTGTTTCGCCAATAGAAATTACCCGTTGATCATTTATTGAATTTTCGGTGTTAAAAAAGGCTGCAACATTAGAAGGACTTGTAAAAACGAGAATATCTGATTTAGGTAATTTAAAGTCAAGTTTTTGAATTGTTTTGTAAACGATTAATTCTGTTACTTGTTTTTCAGGTAATTTTTTTTGAATTGTTCGCAAGCTTTTATCAGAGACAGGAAAAAGTACCGAACCCTTACCTAGTGCTTTTGCAAATCGTTTTGCAACTTTTTGTGTATTGCCTTTACCTATGTAATTTGCTTGTGCATATTTTGCTAGTGCTTTACCGGTAGCTTTTCCAATAACTCCAAATTTAGTCCCGTCTTTATAAGATGGTTTATTTTCAAAAAACGCAGAAACTGCATTGCTAGAGCTAAAAAAGATCCAATCAGATTCAAGTGTTTCTTCAAAGGGAACAGGAACGATTTCAATTAATGATTCGTCATGAAGTTTGTATCCTTTGGGCAAGAAACGTTTAAAATCGCTATCCGATTTTAGTTCTCTAGAAATAAAAACACGCTTACTTTCTTTTGCCTTAAGTAATTCTACTATTTCCTCCGCAGATGTGTTTTCCGTATATAGTCTTTTAGGAATGCCTTCTGCGTTTTCAGCCTGAGAAACCCAGGTCTTCATGATTCCATATTCTTCTTCACAATAAACTCCCAAAGGCAATTGGCAACCTCCATCTAATAGATTTAATACTTTCCGTTCAATATAAATACGCTTTTGAACATCTTTATCATTCATTTGTTGCAATAGCTTGAACAGCTCCAAATCATTTTCCCTTATTTGCAATCCAAGCACTCCTTGAGCCGGAGCCGGAATAAATTCTTTTGGATCTAGCGTTACAACATGAAATTCTGAAAGATCTATTTCAAGTCTTGTGACTCCTGCTTTAGCTAGCATGATAGCATCGTAATGTCTCTCTCGCAATTTATTGATTCGGGTTGGAACATTACCGCGCAGTTCCTTGATTTTTATATCAGATCTGAAAGCTAATAATTGTGATTTTCTTCTAGCAGAAGAAGTCCCAATAATTGCATTTTCTTTTATGGAAAATCTATTACTTGAATTTACGGCATCCTTCCTAATTAAAAGTAGTTCCGAAGGATCTTCTCTTTCTGAAACTGCTGCTATAAAGAGTCCTCTAGGTGAACTAGTTTCTAGGTCTTTATGAGAATGAACAGCTAAATCAATTTTTTTATTTAGAAGGGCTTCTTCAATTTCTTTTGTAAAAAACCCTTTACCCTCCATTTTATCAAAACTTAGATCTTGAATTTTATCTCCTTGCGTTTGAATAATTTCTAGCTCAACGATACATCCTAAATTTTCTAGTTGAGATTTCACTCGGTATGCTTGCCATAAAGCGAGGTCACTTCCGCGTGAACCAATAACTACTTTCTTACTCATTTTGAAATTATTGTTGATTTGCAATTAGTATTTCTTTGGCCATTTTCATGGGAACACTAATGTATTTTTTCTCTAAATAAGAAACCACTTTATCCAATACTTCTTTAGATTCTCCATCGAGTTCATTTAACTCTTTCGCAAAAACTTCGGTAAAGGCTTTTTGTTTAATGTCTTTTACTGTTTTGGGAACAGACTTCATAGCTATTTCGACTCTTCTAAGATGAAAAGCTTTTTTGAAATCTTCAAAATGTTCTTTTAATATTTGTTCACACTTTGTAATTTCTTTTCCTCTTTCCTTAAGATTTTGTTCAGCAATAATTTTTAAATCTTCCACTGCGATTAGCTGAACATTGTGCACCTTTGTTAATTGTCTGTCAAAGTCATTAGGAACAGCAAGGTCAATAACAATTTTTCTAGAAGTATCATTATCTAATAATTGACTATATACCTTTTCTGTGAAAATTTTATTGGTAGATCCCGTACAGGTAAGAATAACATCAAAATCTTCTTTGTAATTGTTTAAGTCGGATAACGGCAAAGCTGCTCCGTTTACATTTCCAGCAAGCCATTCAGCCTTTTCCAAGGTTCGATTAAAAATAGTGAAATTATTAAAGCCATGCTTATCTAAAAAACGGAGCATGTTAGCATTTGTTTTACCGGCTCCTACTACTAAAAATTTCGAATTACTATTTATATTGAGGCTTTTTAGCTTGTAGTAAGCTAGGGATACAATTGAAACGGGTTTAGTGGCTATGTCGCTTTGCGTGTAAACTGCTTTAGCTGCATTTATTGTTCTTTCAACAGCCATGCGAATAACATCTCCGGTAAGATTCATTTCCTTCGAATCCTCATATGCTTTACGAAGTTGAGTAATGATTTCTCTTTCGCCAATTACCAAAGAATCTAGTGATGAAGCTACGTTGAATAAATGCAAAATAACTTCTTTACCTTCCAATATAGAACAGTTTTTAGTTGCAAAACGTATTTGCTTGGAGTCCCATTCGGGGTTGAATGCTCGAAAGAATTTAACTAGGTATTCATTCGTTAAATTTTCATTTGCGGTAAATATAAATTCTACTCTGTTGCAAGTAGATAGATACATGAGCTCTTTTATATTAGCATTTTGGCATAAAAAATCAAGTCGGTCTTGTTTTTCCGTGTCTTCGACGTGAAATTTACCTATCTCATCTATCTCGGTAGTTTTGTGGGTAAACGCTATGGCTTTTAAAGTGTTCAGAATATCTGTTGATTACTACAAAAGTGTTAAAGAATGTCTCTTGGTATGTCATATAAATGTCATAGAATGTTTAATTAGAATCTTTCTGAATAAATTTTATTTGCTCTGGATCGGGCATGGAGTCATTTAGGTGTTTAATAGAGAAATATAGTATGAAAGTACCGGTAAAATTTGCATAGAATTTTATCAATATGCTATAGAAATTATTAGCTAATATTGATGAGTTAGAATCTACAGAAATAATTAGAAATTAGTATTACAAGTTCAAAAAGCTGGAGGTTTTCAACCTTTCACACTTAACAAGTTAACCAGCCATCTTAAAAAAAATGTCTTTATTCACTTACCTTTGGGTTGCTAATATCTGACTTTATGCATAGGGTAATTACTGTTGTTTATTTATTATTTTTTTTGGGTTTTAATGCTCAGGAAAACACTTTTCAGAAAAAAGGAAATGTGAAATCTGATCAGGAAATATATGCTGAAGGTCGCGCGGAATATTCCAAGGTATTGATTATTCCGTTTGAACCAAAAATGTATATTTCGAGTGCAGACAAAGAGATAGCTAGCCGCACAAAACTTACGCATCAAGAGATTCGTGAAAATATGCGTTATGGGATATCTAATCAAATGAGACATGCGGTAGGTAAGGGAATGAAATCTGTTTCATTACTGCATATTGATACAGGAGCGGTTGGAAGAGATCTAGGATACATATATAATTCTATCGGATATAAATACAAACCTTTGCCTGCAGAGGATGTTGCTAGAAATAAACAAAACGAGGAGGATCTTAAACCAGTAAATAAATTGAAGGGGTCTTTTAACAAGTTGATAAAACATGACAATCTAGCTCCCAAAGAATCGAGCGGGGACACACGGATAATAAATGGTCAAATTCATTCAACGGTTAGCTATGGAGAGAAGTTTATGAATACATCTATTCATAACCCTAGTTTACTCAAAGTATTGAGTGCCAAATATGAGGCGGACGTTTTTCTTTTCATTAATGAGTTAAACATTGAAGCAGCAGCACCTGCCTCTAGGTCAGGGCTGTCTGCTTTGTCTTACAAAAGAAAAGTAAAAGTACATTATACTATTTTCAATAAAGATGGTAAAGAGCTTCATGGTGGTGCTGCCATTGTTTATATGCCATCTACAACGAACGATATGAATAAAATAATAAATAACTATTTTCCAATCTTGGCGCAAAATATGTCGGATAATATACCAGGTGCACAAACTTCAAAACTTGACCAGGAGAAATTGAAAGAGGAAGAAAGAAAAGCTGCAGAGCAGCGAGAGGACATTAAAAAACTATAATAGATTTCTTTCTTTGTTGCTCCTCGAGAAATTCATAAAACTCAGCTATTTTTTTTCTATAAAAATAAGAGGCCGTTATAAACAATGATAAAAACGCTTTAAAAAGAGGCAAGGCGCTCTAAAAAACGGATGAAGTGCTACTTTTTCTTGTCGGATTAATTCTCAGAAGCTAAATTGTTAAGAACTCTGCGAAACTAAAATGAAAACACTCCGTTCAATCCTTACACTAAAAAATAAAATGATCACCCTAAAAGGACATATATTCAATGAGCACTGCAGGTTTAAATTAAAATCTGGAAAGGAAGTTTATGGAATTATATGGCAAGTGAATGTAGAAGGTGTTCCAGGTTATTTTTTTACTTCGGCATCCCAAAAGGAAAAAATAGAAACTTCTGAAAACCGATTGGAAATGATTCAAGAATTGGGTTTCGAATTAGATATCAATGATGTATTGATGTCTGAAAATCTAGCTTCATAAGTATCAATTATAATCTTCTTTTAAGAGTTAGTAATGGTTTTATCGCTATTATTATTTTTACCATGGGTAATACTTAAATGTTAAAGGGCTATTTCTTTTCAAAAATAACTTCAGAACAATATTATCATTCTCTCCAATAAGAATGCAAAGTCCATTGTGAAATAACCTTTGTATTTATTTGGGGCCGGTTAATTACCTTGTTTGCAATTGAATTTTTATTATTGATCAATTTGTCTTTATTGTTATAAATTGATTGGATATGCTACCCCAATTTAAACGATTTAAGGTAATACGGCTCAAAATAAGCTACGTCTTCAAATTCTTTTTTGGTAAATTTTAAATAAGAGAGGCTTGCCATTCCTTTTGAAGAGGATAAATTATTTTCAATTCTGACATTTCTCGGGATAATTGAGTTGAACTTTTTTGCACCATCACCAATCAAGATAATTTCTTTGTTCGTGTCGAAAAATTCTGCATCAATCACTTCTGCTGAAATAGCAGTCTGGATGTCAGCTTTATCATTAAATACGGCTGTATAGACTTCCATTCTTCGAGCATCAATCATTGGCATTAAAATGGTGTTTGCCTGCATAAAGTTATTGTTTAAATATTCCCTAGCCAATACAGATAAAGAATCTATGCTTATTAACGGAATGTCTAAAGCGTAACAAAAACCCTTAGCGGAGGATACCCCAATTCTCAAACCAGTATAAGACCCTGGCCCTTTTGAAACACAAATAGCGGCTAAATCGTTAAGCTGGTAGTCAACTTGTGCAAATAACTCCTCAATAAATATATTCAGTTTTTCAGAATGAATGTATTTTTCAGAAGATTCTTCCTTAAAGGCTATAACATCTCCATTAAGAGCAAGTGAAACAGAACAAACTTTGGTAGATGTTTCGATGTTTAATATTAAGGCCATTGACATAGAGAATGTTAAAGTGGATTTTGCGTGGTCGTAGTTTTGGCTCTTCAGATTATTCAATACTCGTAACAATTACTTCAACTCTTCTGTTTTCCTTACTTTGTCTTTCTGAGAGGGCTTTTTTGTGGATAATTTTAGAGTTACCATAGCCAACATAGGTCAGTTGAGTTGGATTTATGTTTTTATTAATTAGGTAGTCTGCAACAGCTTTTGCCCGTTCCTTTGAGAGTTCTTTATATATTTTTTTATTTCTTCCTTTTCCATTTACATGACCTCCGATTTCTACTTTAATGTGAGGGTTTTCCTGTAAAAATGATGTTAGCATTATTAAGTCTCCTGTACTAGAAGGTAATATGGTGGCTTTATCTCCTACAAAGCTAATGTGTTCAAATTTTAGTTTCGAGCCTATTGTTAGTTTTTTAAGCGTAAAAATGAGTGTTGAATCTCCATTTATTTTATGAAAATAATTAAACGTTTCTTGCTCGTATCCTTTACATGTAAGTGTAATATTGTATCGTGTAAGCTTTCTAGCATTTTGTATTGTCCATTCACCTTTATTGTTGCTATAAATCGAGTCAGAGCTCTTTGCTCCTTTAATTTTTAAACTTAATTTTTCAATTTTGGCACCAGTTTGATCAACTGCACTGACATGTATTTTTGGTAGAGTTTCTTTTGCTTTTGGGATTTCGATAATAGCCACTGTGTCTTCTGTAATGATTTCTGAATACATAGTTTCAAATTGAAAGCCTCCAATAGTGCCATGAGGTCCGTCAATTATCAAGTAATACTCTTCACCAGCTAGGGCTAATAAAGGCGCAGAGAAAGAAGGAGACCCTCCTGCGGAAGCGAAGTAATTGTCATAGCCCTCCTTTAATCCGGTTACACTTTTTTCTTTAGGTTTTGCCTGACATATATTAGAACGAACAGGAAGTATCTTGTTGGTAGCAATAGAATCGCAATAATTATCGCCATTTATTTTAAAAATTGAAAAGTCATAATCTTCATTTGGTAAATCAGGCCTAAGAAAAAATTCGAACTTTGCGTCTTTGGTAAAAATCAATTTAATCCACAGTGTGTTGTGTTCTTCAGTAAAAAAATAAGGATTCCGTATATCATGTCCTTTGATTTCCATTTTGAACCCATGTCCTTTCGGAATGTTTATAGCTCCAGTAATTGAGTCGTAAAAAACAACTGCTCCGGCACAATCAGATTGTTTCTTGCCAAACTTTTGCCCAAAACCAATGTTGGTTAAAGTAATTAATATGATTAATAAAATGGGTTTCATTATTTACTAGATGCAAGTTTAATCAAAGAAATTAAGGTAAAAAAAAATTACTTTTTAAAAAAATAAAATTGTAATGATAATTACAGTAGGCTTTGCTCAAAAAATATCGAATTCAAAATATAAAATCCAAACAGCTCAAAATACTTTTTTGCGAAGAATGAAATTTTGACCCAAATACACATTTCTAACTTGTTCATCAGCCGCTAATGCCTCTGCAGTCCCAGATTTTAGAATTGAGCCTTCAAACAACAAGTAGGCTCTATCCACAATACCCAAGGTTTCTTGAACATTATGGTCGGTTATTAATATTCCTATGTTTTTTTTCTGAAGGTCTAGTACAATTCTCTGAATATCCTCTACGGCAATTGGATCTACCCCGGCAAATGGTTCGTCAAGAAGAATGAATTTAGGATTTATAGCTAATCCTCTCGCAATTTCAGTTCTTCTTTTTTCTCCTCCTGAAAGTTTGTTTCCCAGATTTTTGCGAACATGCTGTAGACCAAATTCATTCAAAAGTTCCTCGAGTCTTTCCTTTTGTTCGGTTTTGGAGAGTTTGGTCATTTGAAGAATGGCAAGTATGTTGTCCTCCACGCTTAATTTTCTAAAAACGGATACTTCTTGCGGTAAATATCCGAGGCCCATTTTTGAACGTTTATACATTGGAACTTTTGTTATCTCTTTGTCGTCCAAAAACACTTTTCCTGAGTCTGGTTTTACCAGACCAACAATCATATAGAAAGATGTTGTTTTTCCCGCTCCATTCGGGCCCAACAATCCAACAATTTCTCCTTGTTTCACTTCTACAGTTACGCCCTTTACAACTTCTTTGTTTTTGTAAGCTTTCTTTATTTCTTCTGTGCGTAAAATCATAAAATTGCTTTTAAAATTCAAATTGTAATTTCCCTCTAATTCCAAAAGGACTAACTTTCATTCCGTCTACTTCATGGCTAAGGTAGGTAAGCCTCCAAAC
>JAQWQH010000191.1 GCA_029244805.1 Flavobacteriales bacterium | reverse complement strand
AGCGTCACCAGCCCATCCTGCATAAATAACTTTACCCGTTCCTGTTGCCACCACTTCGGTTCCTGTTGGTGCTGCGTAATCTACCCCATGATGCGGGCGGTAGTATTTATGCACCGGATGAAAACGCTTATGAGAAAATTTAGAAGATATACGACTATACTCTAGTGGAGCAGACAACAAGGCCCGCTTCATACTTTCTCCATTTTCAGTATAATAACCTAAGTCAGCTGTGTCCGCTTCATAGTAAAACACATAGTGATCTTTCCCCATGTGATTAAACAAAACTGCATTTACATTTCCAACGCCAATATTTTCTCCTTCAACATATTTCGTTTCATACATTACTTTGAAGTAATCACCTTTTTGAATTCCAAAGAAATCGATAGACCATGCAAACAATTTGGAAAATTCCATCACTAAAGCCGGACTCAAATCATTATCAATAAATGCATTCCATAAACTTGATGTAATAACCCCTCCAGCTGATTCAGCTCTTATTTCCACATCTTTTCTTCCAACAAATACATTTAAGGAATCTTCAAAATTAAAAACAACATATTCTATTGCATTTTTTTCATAAATAAAGCGTTTTGTTCTTTTGTTTGAATCCTTGGAGCTAAAAACATAGTAAGGATGGTTAGGTTTTATTTTACGTACATCAAAAATTGAATCAAATTCATCAGCTATTTTAAATATTGTTGTTTGGCTTATTCCATAATTTGGAAGTATATGTGTTAATCCTTGATTCTGCTGAACTACGCCACTATCGACGAAAAATTCTTCTACATCTAAGCCATACATGAAAACGGTATCCCTAATTACTTCTGGAGTGATTTCAACCACTTCCGACTTTGGCTTATCAGTTTCTGATTCAGAACAACCTATTAAAATAAATAAGCTTAGCAGAAATAAAATATTTTTCATTAAGTAATTAACCATGGTTTATAAATTCGAAAATAAGCAAACCAATCGCTCATTAACAATTGAATAAAATTGGTTTTACACAGTTATTTGTTGCAATCAACCTGTAACCAAAACTAAATTCTTCCATTCTAAATACAATGTTATTTATTATCGCTACATTCATTGAGATATCTTAATTAAATTCTGATGAAAAATTTAACAGTATTTTTTGCTCTATTATTCTCAACGCAATATTATACGCAAAAAGAATCACAGATTATTTTTAATGAAGTTTCAATTCACTATTTACGTAACCATAAAATTGATAATTACTGGACAAATGCAGACTCTTTTTTACGGACGCTTGATAACGAACTACACAATGAATCTCTACCAATTAAACAACACCATGATTTATTAAATTTCATTTTAAAAGGTGTTAAATCAGGAAGACTTAAAACCTTTATGCCAGATGAGTACCACGCACACTTGCAACCAGGTGATTATTTCAAAACTCCTATATGCAAAGACTCTTTAGAGCCTGGTAGAGCCGAAATAAACTTCTATGAAGCTCAGCACAATAAACACCTAAATATACTTAATGGCTTTCTGCATGGATACACTATCGATCCTGAAACGGATGAGCGAGTTTCAGAATTACACATATACCCTTTAAAGGCTGCAGATTTTGTCTCTTTCACATTCCTTGAAAAATGGGAATTCGATATCAAAAAAAGCTTAATCGTAAAAACGGTAAATGGCATAACTGTAAACACATTTAAAATTAACGAGAAAACAGGAGATGTAATTGGCATTGATCCTCGATTCCACATTAAGCTAAATGCCTTTGAAAAAAGCTCTCTCAATTGGAAAGTTGCGGAAAATTACTTTAGTACTTCTACTATTTCTGGAAACGAACAAGCTAAAACAAAAGACATTCAAACATTTTGGTGGCACGATAACATTGAATCATCGAAACGGATTAATCTAATTCAACCTCTATTTTCTGGAAACCTTGATTACATCGAAGCAATCCCTCCTTATAACAAAACATTAGTTGATAAAAATAAGGCGCTTTACAAGTATGAAAAATCTCCTGTTTACGATGAATATGGCGATGAATTGTATGATGTTGTTGGAGATCAAATTTACAATACAGACACTTCTTTATACTCCTATCAAGACATCAATAAATTGGGGTTTATTGAAGACTGGTACTTCGACACAATTCACTTTTCCTTTGGGAAAGAAATAAAAGCTGTTGCGCCATGTGCAAAGAGTTATTATGAAAACGGTGAATTGTCAAAATCAAAACCATTGTTTTTAATAAATGTCAATGGAAATACTATCAATCGAAAAGTAAATGACTTCTACCTGCAAAATCATAAATCACCGTTGATGTTGTTAAACAACAAAATCCAAAATATAAATAAAAATATTCTTATCAAAAATGGTTTCACCATAGATTCAATCGATCAAATAAAAATGAATTCGTTCTTTATTAAATACCCTTATTTCGAGGATAATAAGACATATACAAGCCTTTATGGAAATCCTTATAAAATTGAAAAGAACACTCAGCAACTAATGAATACTATTCTTCTAGTTTCAAGAATGAACTATGAAACGGGAGAATATATTTATGACCAAATTACTGGTGATGTATTATACGATTCAATTTTAAGCCCGTTTGCCTATCAAGACATAATCGGCTTTAAATTCATCGAAGATTGGAACTATGACATTTCCGAAACACGATTCGATATAAATATTACTGGGGTTATACCTATGATCTGGCATACAAATCCTGAAACAGGAGATATAATAGGAGGAAAAGAGTTGTATATGTCGAAACCAAACACCAATAATAAATCGGAATATACCCTAATCAAATCAGGTCATTTATTCACTGAACCATTATCAAGGTATGAAATGAATGATTTTTGGCATTTCAAAGAGAATACTGAATGGTTGTACCCACAAAATAGGAAAGAGCTAATTACAAGCCTTTTAGAAGGAGTTAAATCGAAAAAAGCAAAAGTATTAGACCCTCAAAACAATAAAAAGATAAAATGGAAAAACAGAAAAAGTTATATTGGTGATGTTACGTTTGCTGATATAGAATCAATTCAATTTGAAGAAGACATCTATTTTAATTTTGCATCGGGGCACTTTAAAAAAATGGTAAAATCTGCAACATTGATTTTAAGAGGGTTAGATGATGAAGACCGCTGGAGCTTTCCTTGGTTAAAAATAATCTTCAGCGATAAATAACCATACTTATCGGAGCAGCTCTGTTTCTATTATTTGATTTTACAAGAATTAGTGGTCTCAAATTGAATACTCCTTGCTTATTTATTACATTTACTTTCATAGAGATATTTGCAACCACAGAAAACCTAATTCATTTAATTTTTAATTCAATAGCCCAATAAAACATGAGTTTAAGACCTTTTCACCTTGCTATACCTGTTTCTAACATAGAAAAAGCAAGAGATTTTTACGGTAATGTATTAGGTTTCGAAGAAGGTAGGTCATCTGAAAAGTGGATTGACTGGAATTTTTATGGACATCAATTGGTTACCCATGAAGATAAAACCATGCAAAATAATAATGTGCATAATCCGGTAGATGGGCAACAAGTTCCTATTCCACATTTCGGTGTAGTTCTTTCAATCGATGATTGGAATCCACTAGCAGAAAAACTAAAAAACATAGGCACTAAATTCTTGATTGAACCGTATACCAGATTTAAAGGAGAGTCGGGAGAACAAGCTACATTGTTCTTCTTAGACCCTTTTGGAAATGCCTTGGAATTTAAAGCTTTTAATAATCTAGAGAGTTTATTCGCAAAGTAAGTTTATAATCCAAAAACCTGGATGAAATCGAAAAAAATTCTTTGAAACTAAAGCTTTGGATGGCTTAACCATGGTGTATGTCATCTCGGGTAAAAGCAACATCGCAATAAATACCTTTGCTTTTCGCTATTGATTTTACCTCATCAATAAACACTTCATGCTGTTCCGCCTTAATAGAGTCAATGTCCAATAAATAGGTTTTGTTATTCTTATCTAAGAATCTGATATCCCGATGACTACTCTCAATCTTGACGATTTCTTTCATTGGAATTATGGTGATGTAATTAGAAACAATAGTAATCGCATTTTCTTGAATAAGCGTTCTATAACCTGAACTAAACATATTTTGAA
>JAQWQH010000136.1 GCA_029244805.1 Flavobacteriales bacterium | reverse complement strand
CGTACATTTTCAGCTTCAAAAACCCAAGTTTTCATAGATTTAACTTTACTTTTTTCAGCTTTTTCAGCTTCTTTCTGCGTAACAATAATTACCGGTTCTTTATCCGATTTTCGCGCAAGTTCAAGCCTTTGTAACTGTTCTTTTGTCAACACATCACTTGAATTTGCGAGCGTTCCTGTCGAAGCTACAACATGGTCGCCAGGTACAGTTAAACTTACTTTGTAATTTCCAAAAGGAACCGCAAATTCCCCACGACCTAAAAATTGTTTGTTTTGCCATCCTTCTACATCATTATAAACGCACATTCTAGGGTAGAATTGAGCAATTACATAAAGTCGATTATCATCTTTAGGAAAATACTCGTAACCGGAGCGGCCTCCAATTTCCAACATGTTATTTACATTGTACCACCAACTAATTGTAAAATTAATTTTCTCTCCCGCTTTTAAAGGGGTGTCTAGGTCAATTCTCATCATCGTTTTATTAATAGTGTGTTTCAACGGCTTTCCTTCCAACGAAACTTCAGTAATTTTAAAGCCTCCATCAAAATCCGAATGAAGTCGTTTTAGACTATTAAAAGATGCTCCTCGGATAGAGCTTGACTGGATTTTGTATGTATCCGATGTTTTTGCTCTTACATTTTGGTCTAATTGAACCCATAAGTATTCTAAATCGTCAGGAGATTCATTATGATAAGTAATCGTCTCTTCCCCTGTAATTTTTTGCTCACCGTCATTCAGCGTAATCTTCATCTCGTAATCAGCTCTATTTTGGTAGTACATGTGACCGGGCGCACCAGATCCATTTCTATAAACGTTGGGTGTGGCAACCTCTTCTTTTAATTGCTTAAATTTGTTATGATTGGTGTTATCCTGAGCAATGCCAGAAAATACAATTAGTATTGAGAGTGCTAGGCTAAATATATTTTTCATAGTGTAATTTACTTAAATTGAAATTCTTTAATAGAACTATGTTTTTTAAAAATAAAATTCTTCTTAATATTTCCAGAATTAAAATAGATGATGTTTTCTTGTTCTGGAAAAGTTTCACTTAGGATGTTATTTATAATTTTTACTTTGTCCAATACTTTCGGAGCATTAGATTTAAAATACAGGTAAAGTGACTCGTCATTTTCGACTTCTTTGCCCACAAAATTCAATTCATTTTGTTTTCCGTTAATCCATATGCTGAAATGCTTTTGAATATAGAAAGCTAATATCTGATTCGTATTTTTCGGTTCTTTCTCACTACCTAGTTTTAGCTCCCCGAGACTTTCCAAAGCTTTTTCTATGTCATGTGCTGTCAACTTTATACTTATTTCAAACGCTTTTGAATCCTTTTTATGATCTATGTTTGTGATACTTACGCAGTATTTATGCTCAGAAACAAACGCGCTGTTCAGAATCATTGAAGCAAGAGTAAGAATAATGGTAAGGGTTCGCATTAAATCATCCGTTTTTAAGATCATCAAATATAAAAAGTTCAAATGTAATTTAATGTGAGAATATTTACAAACGGTAAAAACATTTTTCATTTTACCGATGAAATCGTTGTTGATATATTTTGAGTGAGGTAAGTTTTTTTCAGAAATAGTCAGGTTGCCGATTCATTCGTTTATTCATACTTCTTTTAAGGTCCTGATACGATCTATTTTTTTTGTTTTGGTTTCTATAAAAGAATCTAAGTAAAAAATTGTTTTCGGCATTTCAAATGTGTCCAATTGTTTTTCAAGTCCTGATTGTAAGTCAGAAATATTATTTTTTGATTCAATAACTAAAACGAGTTTTTCGCCGAACAATTCGTCGGGTAAAGAAGCAAAGAAAAAACGCTTATTAAGAAATAGGCTAGAAACTTTAGTTTCAAGCTCCTCGGGGTGAATTTTTATTCCGCCAGAATTAATAACGTTGTCTATTCTTCCAATAAACATAAAACTCTGTTTATCAATTACTTTTACAATGTCATTGGTGTTTATTGTTGATGAAGATAAGTGAGGTGTTTTTAGAATAAGGCAGTCATCTTTGTTACACTGAAAAGTGATATTCGGAAGTGCTTCAAAATACTTGCTTTTGTTTTTGCCGTTTAATTTTTTTACTGCTACGTGTGTTATGGATTCTGTCATTCCATAAGTACTAAAACAGTGCGTTTTAACTTCTTGTAATTTTGATTCTAATCTGCTGTCAACTGGAGCACCACCAATTAGTAGTTGTTCAATTAAATTCAGTTTATCCGGGGATTGATTTAAAACAGTATTTACTTGCATCGGTGTCATAGCGGCAAAGCCTATTGATTGGACACAGTCAATAATTGGGTTTGATGCGGGCTTGACCGAAATCAAATCGAATCCTAGAACGATAGCTCTTACCAACATCATTTTACCAGCTATATATTTTATGGGTAGACATAATAACGCTGTTTGCGCAGTTTCTAAATTAAAATATGCTCCAGTCAATTTAGCACTTGCAACCATGTCTGATTTTAGAAGGTGAATTAACTTTGGCTTACCAGTGGAACCAGATGTGTTAACAGAAATAGAAAGTTCATTGTTTCCCCATTCTTCTAGAAAGTTCCTTATTTCGAGATCATCAATGTTTGAGAAGTTCTTGTTATTGTAGTGTTTCCCGTTTATTTGAATTGACCATTTCATTGTTCTTCAAATAAAGATAAGTCCCACTTTATTTCTTGATTATATGTAAGCTGGTCTCCATCTAGATTAAGTGGACAATCAATATTATTTGTGTATAGCTGTCCTGTTCCCAATCCTTGAGGAAGTGGATTGTTAAATGTAGCTGCATATTGAGATATAGCATTTAAGCCAATGTTAGATTCTAAAGCAGATGTTATCCACCATGGAATGCTCAATTCGCCTGCGGCTTCAATCCACTCATTAGATCCTTTAATCCCACCAATCAGACTTGGTTTTAAAATAATATAGTGCGGTTGAATTTCCTCCAGTAAACTTTGTTTATTACCGAGCCCTGTAATTCCTATCAATTCTTCGTCTAATGCAATGGCTAGAGGAGAAAGTTCGCATAGCTTGGACATTTCTTCAAATTGTCCTTGTTTGATTGGTTGTTCTATTGAGTGTAAGTCAAAATCTGATAGGATATTAAGCTTATTTATGGCACTTTGAGGACTAAAAGCGCCGTTTGCATCGACACGAAGTTCCAAAACATCTTGACTGTATTCGGCACGAATATTTTTGAGGATATTTAGTTCTTCTTCAAAATCAATTGCTCCAATTTTCAACTTTAAACAAGAGAACCCATTATCTATTTTCGTTTTTATCTGCTCTAGCATAAAGTCTTTATTTCCCATCCAAATAAGACCGTTTATCTTAATCGGATATTGGGACCGAACAAAATGAGAGCGAAAAAGAGTTTTGTCTCCCTTTGCTTTAATATCCAATAGCGCAGTTTCCAGTCCAAATTGAATAGAAGGGAATTTTGAGAGTTTATCTAGCAGATACTCTCTTTGATCAATATGTTCACAAACGAATTGTAATTTACTTTCGTATTTTTCTAAGTTTTCAGGACTTAACCCTTCAATTATACTGCATTCTCCAATTCCTTGTATATTTGGACTGTTGGTGTCAAAAAGGATTAAAAACCAAGAGTCTTTTGTTTTAAGAACCCCTCTGGAAGTTCCACTTGCTTGTTTGAATTGAAGTGTATGCTTTATGTATCTTGCCTGTAACATTGTTTTACAAAATTATTCAATTAACTTGTTTATTGTAAAAGAAAGTGGATAATAATTAAGAATGTACAAATACAATCTATTGGTTTTACTATAATTGTTTTACAATTATCGCTACATAGAAAGTTGTACCTTTTCCAATAGTTAGCATTTACAAAAAAATGATGAAGAAACTCCTTGTATTATTTATATCAATTGCAACCGCATGCGCGCAAGAAGATTCAGTTGAATTTTTGGCAAGCGATCCTGAAGTAGAAAAGATGGTTACTCAAGAAGTCACTCGGAAGATAGACTCTGTAACATATAATATCCCATGGTTGGATTCATTTTCTGTCCACAATACCTTATTTAACAGGATAAAACCACCAAGTGGGTATTTTCGAAAAAATGATCTGGCTGGAAATTTTGCTCATTGGTTAAGGAGGTTGCCTTTAAAAGAAGGAAACCCCGATGTTCAATTGTATAATGGTGATCTAAAAGGTTATCAAAATGGGCATGCTTATGTAATCAATATAGATGTTGGTGTACGTGACTTGCAGCAATGTGCAGATGCGACAATGCGTTTAAGGGCTGAATATTTATTTGGGAATAACAAGCAAGATAGCATCCATTTTAATTATACCAATGGAGCAAATGTTCAATTTTCAAAATGGAAAAGTGGTTTATATCCAATTCCAAAATCTGGTGAAGTTGATTGGGTTAATTCCACTAAAAATAATAAATCATATGCTAGTTTTAAAAGGTATATGATCCAAATATTTAATTATGCTGGAACTCTCAGCTTAAGCAGGGAGTTAGAGTCTGTAGCAATTGAAAGTGTGCAGCCTGGTGATATATTTTGTCATGGAGGTTCTCCCGGACATGCTGTTATGGTATTGGATGTTGTAGAAAATGACTTAGGAAATAAAATGTTTTTATTGGCCCAAAGTTATATGCCTGCTCAAGAGATACATGTTTTAAAAAACCCACTTAATGAAGGTATTTCACCTTGGTATAACTTATCTGAAATAGGAGAAGTAATTAATACTCCAGAATGGAATTTTTATAGAGGAGAATTAATGCGATGGAATTAATTACTTTCTAAAGAAGCTGTTAATAAATCTTTCCATTCTTCAAAAACAGGAATAGATTTATCCAATTCATGGTCCATACATACTAAAATACTTCTTCCTTTCGTGCAAAGCTCATTCCCGTTTTCACCATTGGTTTTGTAAAGTTCATAAGAGAGTGTAAAGCTTTTTATTCCTACATGATCACACTTTGTAACAATACAAATTTCATCATTCAAATAAATGGGGGAGATATAGTCAATTTCATTTCTTCCTAAAACCAATCCTTTTTTTCTCCAATTCCAGTCAGAGCTGGTCATTTCAGAAAGAAAGTCAATTCTTCCTTGCTCAAAATAGCACAAGTATTTACTGTTGTGCACATGTCCTGCCATGTCTATATCTGCAAACCTTATTTCTAATTTAGTTTTCATATTACAATATTTATTAATCTAGTTTAGTGAAAATAGAATTGTTACTTTTAAATTCTGGTACAATTTCCTTCATTTGTTTGACAAGCGTGTTATTATTTTGAGAAGAATAAGAGTTTATCAATTTTTCTACTTTTTCTTGAACTTCTGTTAAATTGTATTCGCGAACTTTACCTATCAAAATTTTATCGTGGTGCGTAGGTGAGGTGTTTTCGTCATTGTTTAGCAACTCCTCAAACAATTTTTCTCCAGGTCTCAATCCTGTTATTTTTATCTCAATATCTGTGTCAATTTGCAGGCCAGAAAGTTGAATCATTTTTTTGGCAAGGTCTTTAATTTTTACACTTTCTCCCATATCAAAAACAAATATTTCGCCTCCTTTACCCATGCTTCCCGCTTCTAGCACAAGTTGGCAAGCTTCTGGAATAGTCATGAAAAAACGTGTAACGTCTTCGTGCGTAACCGTAAGTGGTCCTCCTTGTTCAATTTGTTTTTTGAAAAGAGGAATAACGGATCCATTGCTGCCCAAAACATTTCCAAATCGCGTTGTTATAAATTTTGTTTTCGACTCTTTGTTTAGAGATTGGGTATATATTTCTGCAATTCGTTTAGAGGCCCCCATTACATTAGTTGGATTGACTGCTTTGTCGGTAGAGATCATTACAAATTCTGAAACTTTATTTTCATTGGCTAAATCAGCAAGTATTTTTGTACCTTGTATATTTACTTTTATTGCCTCTGCGGGGTTTCTTTCCATAAGGGGTACATGTTTGTAGGCTGCTGCATGAAATACTACTTGAGGTTCAAAAGATTCAAACACATTTTTCATTCGTGTATAATTTGCAACATCGGCTATTACAATTACCCAATTGCATTCGTTAAATTTACTTCTAAGCTCCATGTCTAATTCGTAAATCGGACTTTCTGCTTGGTCTAATAGTATGAGTTTCTTTGGAGAATACTTAAGTATCTGCCGAGCCATTTCACTTCCAATCGACCCAGCGCCACCTGTAATCAAAATAACTTTGTCTTTAATTTGAAGATTGATATTTTCTTCACTGAGTTTTATTTCTTTTCTACCTAATAAATCTTCTATCCTAACTCTTTGAATTTGATTTGCTGAAAATTGTCCATTCATCCACCTGTCTATGGGCGGCACCGAAGACACGGGAATGCCAAGCTCGAGACACTTGTCAATAATTTTCCTTTTGTTGTTGGGATTCATTTTTTTTATGGAAATAATTACACTATCCACCTGTTTTTTTTCTTTCCATTTTTCGAGGGCTTCAGTAGGCTTAATCGGCGACCTTTCCAGTAATTTGCCTTTTTTCTTCGAATCATCATCAATAAACCCGATTACATTATAAAGAGTATTGGCATCTTTTTCTATTGTATGTTTGGTGATTAACCCCATTTTACCTGCTCCGTAAATTACTACATTTTGGGTCGCTCCCCTGGATTTATGCTGCTCAACATAAATTAGCTTTACTGCAATTCTAACAGTGATCAGTAAGAATACCGAGACTAAATATTCGACGAATATTATGGGTAAAGGAAGAAAGAAGAACCCATCATAAAAATAAAACCGAATTGGGACAAGTGCCATAAAAACAATACTTCCCAAAGTTACTGTTAAGAATATTCTTTTTGCATCTTGCGTTCCGGTATGCCTAATAATTCCAGCATACGTTTTTCCTAAAATAAAAGAAAGCGCTCTAACAAATATATAAATGGGAAGGGCTGGCTTTAAGACTTCCCATTCTTTCTCCAATATTATTCTATCAATATTTACAAAATCAAAACGTACCAAGTAGGCAACTATAAGAGCAAATAAGCACAATACAACGTCTTGTATAAAGATAAAAGATCTAGGTGTATTATTTTTAGGAATTCTTATCACTTCACAAAGGTAGCTTTTGAATCGTTAAATTGAAACTTTTATAAATATCAAATTTAAATTGTGCAAAACCAATAATAAAAATGATTATTAATGTGCTAATTCATTTACTTTTGTTAAACTTAAAAAGGTTTGAAAAAGATTCTTTTCATAGCGCATCACAGAATGGACAGGTCTCCGGGTCAGCGCTATCGCTTTGAGCAATATTTTTCTTTCCTCCAGAAAAACGGCATATCTTGTGAACTAGCGAATATTATCTCTGCAGAAGATGACAAAGTATTGTACGCTTCAGGTAAATATCATAAAAAGGCTGTAATAGGATTAGGAGCGATTATTAAGAGATATAATCAGTTAAAAACGATCGATGAATTTGACTTAGTAGTTATTTATCGAGAGGCAATTCTTACTGGCTCTATCTTTTTTGAAAAAAAACTTGCAAAGAAGGGTATTCCAATATTGTTTGATTTTGATGATGCAATATGGGTAAAAGATGTTTCTCAAGGAAATAAAAGCCTTTCGTTTTTAAAAAATGCAAATAAGATAAAAGAAATATTGCCTTTGTGCAATCACGTTACTGCGGGTAATGCATACCTTAAAAATTTTGCTTCACAATACAATAAAAACGTGACTATAATTCCATCAACAATCGATACTTCGAAATACATTGAATTTAAGTCACGGCCAAAAGAATTAATTACTATCGGTTGGGTAGGCAGTCATACCACAATAAAG
>JAQWQH010000133.1 GCA_029244805.1 Flavobacteriales bacterium | reverse complement strand
GCCAAGTGAAATAGTTTTTCTAGTTTCTCCTGTTTCAGTTCCTACAATCATAGTAATCTTAGTAACCTCACCAAATTCTGCAGTAGTAGTATACCGCATATTAAAATAGTAATCGTCAATCGAAAAAGTATTGACTATTGCATCTTCACCCATTAATATTTCGTTGGAAGTATTTTCTCCGTCATCACTAACTCCTATAGTCAATATAGGGCCGTCAGACAATGAAGTATTACCATTATACATAGCTTTCAAAACATTTTCACCATTAACTCCCATTCCTTGTTCAGAATAAGCCAAGGTTGATAGTTTTCCTACTGCATTATTATTTATACTTCCTAAACTTGCAAAATCATTCGTATTTGAATAGTTAAATGACCCATGAGCATCTGCGCCTGCAGAGATATACATTTTCCAATTCTGATAAGTTGAATCACCGTTTTTAAGCTGCAAACCATATTGATTAATATAATTTGTTATCTCTTGACCTTGCCTAAACTTCTTTATATGAAAACTGTAAGAAGCAGTATCAAACTGTACAAATGGATCCGAAATATCTAACACATCCCACGGATCGTTGGGATCTCCTGAGGTTGTCAACGAATTTCTGACATTCCAAATTTGGACACCTTTGATTCCGTCCTTAATTAATTTACCACTAGTACTTAAAGATCCGTTTTGGACATATAAAATATCTGAATCTAGATTTTCGTCGTTCGCAATAATGTTTCCTCCTGTCTCAGGAAAAGGCAATCCATTTATCGTGAAGCCAGCATGCCCCAAATTCCAAATTCCACCACCAACAGGAATAGTAGGCAGTTTAGATTCTGTTGCAAAAGGGTGAGCAGCATAAGAAAACCCCCCAAACGAAGCTAATTCATCAGCAATAATATCAATCGTTTTTGATGTTCCTGTCAGATCACCATTTCCATCCCCCAAAAACGGAAATGCAGACACAGAAGTATAGCTAGGATAGGCTAACATATGGACCAATTCACTATTGGAATTGCTAACAGCAACTTCTTGACCAGGTATATAAATTAACGATGGATCTAAAGTGTTATTTGCAGCCGCTTCAGCTTTTATTCTATCCCAATTGGTATTGATATTTCCTCCACCATAATTATCAAAATCCGATGTGTGATCAGTAGTTGTAATCCAATCCAATCCAATTAATTGTCCTGCTTCTTTCGTTCCGCATAAAGGCAATCCAACTTCAGCCTCATTTTGGGTAAACATAGAATGCAGATGCGTATCGCCTCGGTAAAAGTTACTTTGAGTAGGGATATCTTCATCTGACCTAAATACTCTTAAACGAATTACATCGTCTCCCCAACCAATATTGTCATATGCACAGGTAACTTCGATATCCACTACATCGGATAACCCTGTTAAGTTGTCAGCGGGTATTGTAAATGTGAAATAATAAAAATCTTCACTTACTTCTAGATAATCTCCACCGAGAAAATCGGTCTCAATGTCAAAGTCAAAGGAATAGCTACTAGATGTATTAAAATCTCCAAAACTAAACCCTCGTACATCTAATCCCACATCTCCAACAGAGGTGCATGAAAATAGATTTTCAAAGGACGCAGCGTTCATTCCTCCAAATGTCAATACAGTACCAAAACTATTGTCAGTTACGTTTTTCACCTTAATGTTTATGTAATCAATCTGTGGACTTGTAGCGATAACCTCATCTGCATCATGCAAAAACATATGAACAGGAATTCCTCGAATATTGCCCGATGCATCTGTTTTTCTCATTCTCCAAGGTGCATCAGCAATAAATTCAGAAAATGCCGTATTTACCTGCTTAAAAGTCGGACTATCCCAGCCACCCCAATCGTCTTTTTTACCAAAAATTTCGCTTATTTCTATTTGAATTAAATCAGAATTTGGATTAACCCACTTTTTAGGTATTTCAAATCGTTCAGAAAAATATTTATGCTTCGCATGAAGCACAGGGTAGTATTTTTGAAATACAGATTTAGAATTAACCAAAAACTCAATCTTTATATCTCTGACCTCCATAGAGTTAATGTTCTCAACATCAAAAGAATAGATATATTTTTTATCTGTTTCGGTTCTTTCTACGTTAACAACAGCTAAAAAATTTCCACGGTGGGCTGAAGATGTATAACTTATAAAGATTGTTAAAAATAAAATAATAAAACGCATGATTCTTTGAGAATTTTCGATTTCACGCTAATATAAACATATATAATATCCCATAAAATTATTACTATTGAAAAGTGAAAAGAATTGGATTAATATCGGACACACATGGTCATTTCGATGATAAGTATGAAAAATACTTTGCGGAATGTGATGAAATATGGCATGCCGGTGATATTGGGGATGTTAGTGTAACAGACCAATTAAAAAAAATTGCTCCATTGCGAGCGGTTTATGGAAATATTGACGGACACATTCTTAGAGCTGAGTTTCCTGAACATAGAAAATTTGTTTTAGAAGGCGTTGAAGTTTGGTTAACCCATATTGGAGGAAAACCTTATGTATATAACTGGAAAATTAGAAGTGAAATTACTCAGAAACCTCCACAGCTATTCATTTGTGGACACACACATATTTGTAAAATACAAATGGATAAACGTTTGAAAATGCTTTATATGAACCCAGGAGCTGCTGGAGTTTACGGTATCCATAAAATTAGAACCATTGTAAGGTTTACATTAGAACGGGGACAGATAAAAGACCTAGAAGTTATTGAATTAGGAGAAAGAGCTTAACGCAATCTATCGAGAGATTTAATTAAATCTTCATCTTTTCGTATGTTTCTATTTGCCATAAATAGGATAGGCAACGCAGCAACTGGTAAAAACATACTAACACCATAAGAAACCGAATTAGAATCAACCTCAAACTGCCCTTTCAATGAATAAAAATCTATAAACACAAAAGCGATAGTTATCGCTAACAATAAATATAAAAAACGACCAACAGTAATTTGTAGTTTCCTCTTTTTGTATTGCAGAATCGAAAATAATGCCAAACCCATGGAAAGCGCTAAAACAATATAATATGGAAAAAAAGTATTTATTTCTCCGTCATTTTCAGTTACACCGTAAGCATTAAATATCACGTCTCCTTGGCTTACAGTATAAGTAGCGAATGGAAAAGCAAAAGTAAGACCTAGAAGAAGCGCGGCAAGCACCAAATAAACTGTCTGAATTCTTTGTATCATTTTTACAATTATTGAGTTGCAAAGGTATTTATTTTATCTTTTGTTATTCTGAAATTTAAGAACAAATCAGCCGCCCAAATTACCCTCGTATATTTCTAAGATAGAAAAATATTAAAAAGGCATCTAGAAATGCATAATTTTACCTATGTTTGTATTATTCTAATAAAAATTACTCGGTCGAGTAAACACAATCTTCCAAAAGAATCCAGTATAACAGTAAGAATAGATTCTCATAAAAACATAATCAACACGAATACATGTACGACATTTTAGATTTGAACAACAAAAAAGTTGGTGAATTAAAAGAAATAGCTGAAAAGCTAAATCTTACAAAGTTTGACAAATTAAAAAAGCAAGAACTTGTTTATAAAATTTTAGACGAGCAAGATATTAACCCCCCCAAAGAAGAAAAGAAAGAAACCGTTAAAGCTGAGAAAAAACCAGCACATAAAAGACCCGTAAATAAAAAGCCTAAAAACAACGGTTCTGAGAACAATAGAAAATCACCTGAAGCTAGCGAGAATACTAAAGTAGCGGAAAGCAAAAATTCTGCACAAAAAGAGGAAGTTCTCGAAATTAGCGAATCAATGGCCAAAAGAGACGACCCGAGTCGTCCGAATCCAGTTTCAAGACCAGGTGACAAAAATGGAAAAAACAAACAAAATCATCAAAAGAAGAATGAGAATAGACCACCAAAAAAAGACCCTGCTATTGAGCACGGATATAACTTTGATGGAATCGTTATTAGCGAAGGTGTTTTAGAAATCATGCCCGATGGTTATGGCTTTTTAAGGTCTTCTGATTATCACTATTTATCATCTCCTGACGATGTTTATGTTTCTCAATCTCAAATTAAATTA
>JAQWQH010000094.1 GCA_029244805.1 Flavobacteriales bacterium | reverse complement strand
TTAATGTTTTCAGTTTTATTACTGCTTTATGCACTGGGGAAAAGAGCGCATTTGTCTTCTTTATTAATAATACTATTTTTTGGCCTTGTATTGAATAATACGCAACTGTTTTTTAGAGGTCCTTTGGCGCGTTTCGGAAGTCGCGAAAAAATTAAAGACTCCTTACACGAGTTACATGTTATTACCTTGGAAACAGCTTTCGTGTTGCGCACGTTTTTCTTTGTAATATTTGGAATAACAATTTCATTGGTGTCATTGGTTGATTGGAAATTGGCTTTAATAAGCCTTGGTATTGTTGGAATTTTGTTTGGAGCGCGTTTCCTTTTTTTGAAAATATTTGCTTCTAAAGATATTAACCCTCTTCTTTGGATAGCTCCTAGAGGGTTGATTACTGTTTTGCTTTTTTTTGCTATTCCTAATGGAATGGTTGATAGTCATGGCGAAGTGATGGAGGTTTATGATCCTGGTTATGATTATCGAATCCCTCAGTTTGACCAAGGTATTTTATTGTTTACAATTCTTATCACAAGTATAATAATGACGCTATCTTTGATAATGGATAGGGGAGATAAGGTGAGGGACGTGCTATTAGAATCAATAAAAATGAAGCAAAGCGAGTATAATATTGATAGCCGAATTGCGGGAACAAATACGGAAGAATCTTTTTCAGAATTAAAAGATTTTCAGCAGTCTAAAGATCATATAGTCGAAGAAAAAACAGAAGATTCTGACATTAAATAAAATGGATTTATTTTCTGATTCCATACAATTAGTCCTATGTTTGCACCCGCAAAACGCATTAAACTAATTAATACTATAAATCATGTCTGACGTAATGGAAGCTACAAACATACAAGAGGTACTCAGCCAACTTGGAATTAAAGAAGTAAATAGTGGAGCAGCTATTGGTGAACATTGGTTTGCTACTAGAGGTGAAAAGATTGAATCGTATTCTCCTGTTGATGGTAAATTAATTGCAACAGTAAATAGTGCAACTTCAGCAGAATATGAAGCCTGCATTGCAAAAGCACAAGAAGCATTTAAAACATGGAAAATGGTTCCGGCTCCAAGGAGAGGAGAAATTGTTCGCCAGTTTGGTGAAGAGTTAAGAGCTATGAAAGAACCTCTGGGAAAATTGGTTTCTTATGAAATGGGAAAATCTTACCAAGAAGGATTGGGAGAGGTTCAAGAAATGATTGATATCTGCGATTTTGCAGTTGGTCTTTCTCGTCAGTTAAATGGAATTACTTTGCACTCTGAACGTCCAAAGCACAGAATGTATGATCAATATCACCCACTTGGAATAGTAGGGATTATTTCTGCGTTTAACTTTCCAGTTGCAGTTTGGGCATGGAATACTGCCTTAGCATGGATTTCTGGAGATGTGTGTATTTGGAAGCCATCTGAAAAAGCACCTATTTGTGGAGTAGCTTGTCAGAATATTATGAATAAAGTGATTGCTGCAAATGAAGATGCACCGGATGGTATTTGTGCTTTGGTAATAGGTGGAGCAGATATAGGAAAAGCTATGGCTGCTGATAAAAGAGTTCCTTTAGTTTCTGCTACTGGATCTACTCGAATGGGTAAGTCTGTTGGCGAAGTTGTTGGAGCTAGATTAGGTACGTCTTTATTAGAGTTAGGAGGCAACAACGCTGTTATTCTCACTCCTAGTGCCGATTTGAAAATGGTTCTTCCAGCATTGGTGTTTGGAGCTGTTGGAACAACGGGTCAAAGATGTACATCAACACGAAGGTTAATTATCCATGATAGTATTTATGACAATGTAAAAGACGTATTGGTCAAAGCCTATGGTCAACTAAAAATTGGTGATCCTTTGGATGAAACAAATCATGTTGGTCCACTTATCGATAAGGATGCTGTTAATATGTATTTAGATGCTATCGAGAGAGGAAAAGCAGAAGGCGCAAAAGTGTTAGTTGAAGGAGGAGTTTTAGAAGGAGAAGGTTACGAAAGTGGATGTTATGTAAAGCCAGTTATTGCTGAAGTAGAAAATCATTTTCAAATTGTTCAACATGAAACATTTGCTCCAATCTTATACTTAATTAAGTATTCAGGAGATGTTTCAAGTGCAATTGAAATACAAAATGATGTTCCTCAAGGTTTATCTTCAGCGATTATGACAAATAATATGAGAGAACAAGAAGAGTTCTTGTCTCATGTTGGTTCTGATTGTGGAATTGCAAATGTCAATATTGGAACTTCCGGTGCTGAGATTGGTGGAGCATTTGGAGGAGAGAAAGAAACAGGTGGGGGACGTGAGTCTGGATCTGATGCTTGGAAAATATATATGAGAAGACAAACAAATACAATTAACTGGGGGACGGACTTACCTTTAGCTCAGGGAATTAAGTTTGAATTATAAGAGAAATAATTATTTACTTCAAAGCCTTCTTGATGTTTTCAGGAAGGCTTTTTTTTGCTAATTATGCACAGATTGAAATAAAAAAGCCTGAATTCCGATATCTTTCCGGCATTCAGGCTCTAGTTCTTTTAGCTGAGGATTTTATAAGACACCGTTTCCAACATACTTTCCATCTTTATAAACTTCAATTCTTTCAAGAAGTCCATTTTCATCATAGATGTAGTGTTTGCCTGTCCAGAGTTTACCGTCTTTAAATTCCCCATCCATGTAAATATCCTTGTTTTCGTTATAGGTTTTATGGTAGCCATCTTCAATTTCTCCTATATCTTTGGGGTCAAATGTAACTCCATCTGCTTCAACTCCTTCATCTTCCGTTGTCGTTTTTTCTTCTTCTAATAAAACAGGAGGATTAACTCTTTCTTTTTCCTGTCTACTTCCTTCAATCACCTTTCCATCTTCACTGTAATCGACAATTTCTTTTATATCTCCATTTGGATAATATCTTGTTGCTGTCCCGTTTTCAACTCCATTTGTGGTGTTATACTCTAATTCTAGCTGACCATTTGTATGGTAATATTTCACAATACTGTCCGTTTTCCCCGATCCATTAAAAGTCTTTTCTTGCGCGATGTTTCCATTTGGGTGCCACCTAGTAAAGGATTTAGTATAATATCGTCCTACCCAATTCCCAGATTCTTCAGGTTTGCCATTTTCATAATAAGTTTTGAAAGCTCCACTTGCTCTTCCATTTACAAATTCAATCTCACTTTTTAAATTACCGTTGGACCAATATTTTTTCCATAATCCTATCTTACGGTTGGTTTTGTAGTTTCCCTCTTCTATTTTATCATTTGGTTTGAAATCAGGTAAATTTCTCATATGAGCCCAAATAATCCAATACCCTTCTTTTTTACCATCTATTTTTTGATTGATACTGTCACCTTCCTGGTCAGCAGGTGGATCAGTTATCAAAGGAGCAAATGCATGAGCGTTGACACTAATCAAAAAAACAAACAATAGTATAAAGGTTCTTTTTATCATTATAAAGCTACTAAACTATTCAATTTCAGGGTTCAGTTGGGTTTTTTTCGACAAAACAAAAATTTCTTTCGATGTATCGAATACGCGAAAAAGGGGTGAAAGTTACTCTACTTAGGATTAAAATAATTTAACTTATTACGAAAGGATAGTATTCGTAAACCAACATAATTTTAATAAAACTTACTGCGAGAGGTTTTTCAGCATATTTTTGGTCATTTCCTTCAAGCCGTAGCGTGCTTCCCAATCCCAATCTTCTCTTGCACTGCTGTCAGATATACTGTCTGGCCAAGTTTCTGCGATTTTATTTCTATAATCGATCGAGTAATTAATCTTGAAACCTGAGATATGGTTTTGGATGCTCTGGGCAATTTCTTTGGGCGAGAAGCTCATTCCTGAAATGTTATAACTGGATCTGATTTTTATATTTTCAATTGGTGCGTCCATTAATTCAATGGTCGCGCGAATTGCATCTTCCATATACATCATTGGTAGCTTCATGTTTTCATCTAAAAAACAAGTAAATGAAGCGTTTTCTAAGGCTTTATAATAGATATCTACAGCATAGTCTGTTGTTCCTCCTCCAGGAAGAGATTTGTAACTGATCAAGCCTGGGTATCGAATACTTCTCACGTCAACGCCATATTGCCTAAAATAATACTCACACCATCTTTCGCCGGCCTGTTTACTGATTCCATAAACAGTAATTGGTTCCATGATAGTAGTTTGTGGTGTGTTTTTCTTTGGAGAAGAAGGGCCAAATACAGCTATTGAACTTGGCCAAAACACTTTTTTAATAATACCTTCTTTTGCTATATTTAGGATGTTAAACAACCCATCCATATTTAATTTCCATGCGAACATTGGGTTTTTTTCCGCTGTGGCCGAAAGGAGCGCCGCCAATAAATAAACTTCAGTTATACTATTGTCACTAATAACAGTTCTTGCTGCCGGTTCATCTAAAATATCTAGTTGCACAAACTTACCTCCAGCCAAAACCTCTTCGTTGGGTTTTTTTAAATCCGCAGCTATCACATTTTCAGCTCCTTTAGATTCTCGGAGCTTTAACACAAGCTCTGTGCCTATTTGACCGGCAGCGCCTATAACTAATATTTTCTCACTCATAATGAGCAAATGTAAGTATTAACTTGTTTGTTTTTTTACTTCTTATAAATAAAACATAAAATTCGCTTTAGTGTGAATGAATTGGACAACAGGTTTAATAAAAGTCACTATCATTTATGCTAAACTGATAATATAGTTTCCTCTTTTTTAATCGTTGATCTTTGCGATATAGGTAAGGCAGTCCGCTATTATCTAGCATAGGAAGGTGAAGATTTTTTATTTTTATCCATTTTGCAGGAACAAAATACATGTCATGGATAATTTTATTTTGAATTATATTTCTTATTCGTTCACTGTCAATTCCCGAACTTAATTTTAGGTTTTGTCCAAAACCTAAGGCATATTCAGCCTGAATACCTGCAACTCCATTCGAAAATTTTCCATAGGTTGTATTCGATAAATCTTTATAGCCGTATCGGCTAAAAGTAGTGTCATAACGATTTTTTACTAAAGGTGAATTCGAGTTTCCAGTCCATAACAAACTATTTAGACCTACTCTAAGGCTGTCTTTGCTGTAAGCAATTATTAACGCCGCTGTTCTGAATCTATCAGAGCCACTTGTCGCTAGAATATCATTTTCATGAATGATTTCAAAACCATAGAATTGAAAGCCCACTATTCCGGTTCGTTGAGAGGTATTTCGATTATCAAAATAAAAGTTATATCCATAACCTAGGCTGTAATTTCTTCTGGTTTGGTTACTTACCAGCGAATGAAAATATTTTTGTTTCTCTTCGGTTGGACCCCATGCGGCTACAAGTCCAATTCCTAATTTTGTTTCTCTAAATTTTCCTGGAGGTCCCCAATTTTTGTAATTGAAAGTGCAACTTACATTTGAATTTATTTGTAAACATTCTAATCCGTTTCTAGTTTGATAGTAATAACCAGAAAGATAAAGCCCTATTTGAGATACATGCGATCCTAAATTAACGATGGCTCCAGCTGAAATTCCAAAGTTTTGATTCTGATACAACTGGTTTTGTCCTTTTGCAGAAAAACTAAAAAAGACAGAAAGTAATAGAAATAAAAGAGGTTTAAGGCGCAATTTCTGGAACACCTTGAGAATCTTCTGTTTCAGAGTTCATGATTTTATCTTCGGCAAAAAAGCCCTCATAAGTAGCACCTTCTTTGTCCCAATAAAAGGTTCCCCGTCCACTCATCATGTCTTCCACCCATTGTCCGGTGTAAGTGTTCCCACTTTCCCACTTGTAGGTGCCTTGTCCACTCATTTTTCCGTCTTCAAAGTTCCCCATGTATTTGTCTCCATTTTCCCAGAGAAATTTCCCTTGACCATTTGGAAGGCCATTAATCCATCCACCTATGTATTTGTCTTTGTTCTCCCATTGAAAAGTTCCATGCCCTTTGTAGCAATTCCCTTTAATACACTGGGAATAAGAATTAAAGCAAGTAACAAAAGATAAAATAGCTGTAATAGTAAAAAGTTTCATTTCTTAAGATTTAGTTTTTATTTGTGCTTTATACAGATTAATATTTCAATAGTTTCAAAATTATACAATATTTTGATTTTTGACTCTATTTAACCTTAATAAAAGCACATGTTTAGTAATTTTTTTTGAATTGATTCAATTTCTGTGCCAAATAAATATTGGTTGTTTGATATTTACTTTTTTATTAATTTTGAGAAAGTAATATAAAAAATGTCATTATGAGTATAGCAGCAAAAGCGGCGTTGGAAAAAATTAAGGCCGGAAACGAACAGTATGTGGTAGACAAGGAACACGTCGGGACTGATAAAAAAATTAGAGAAAGTTTAATCACGGGTCAAGATCCTTATGCAATTGTTTTAAGTTGTGCAGATTCACGAGTGGTGCCAGAATCTATTTTTGATGCAAATGCGGGGGAGCTTTTTGTGTTGCGAGTTGCAGGAAATATTGCAAATACCTCCACAATAGCTAGTATTGAATATGCCGTTGCTCATTTGGGAACAAAATTGATTGTTGTACTTGGACACGAAAGTTGTGGTGCAGTTACAGCTGCTTTGGCCGGAGGAGATAACGGATATAACTTGAACCATTTATGCTCGCACATTGTACCCGCCATTGCCGCTTCAGAAAGCAATGAAGTTAATGATGTAGTTCGGATGAATGCAAAGGTCACGTGTAAAGACCTCGTGAGTAGATCGGAGATAATCAGCAATGCAGTTAATGATGGGGGATTAGAGATAGTGCCCGCATATTACAATTTAAATAATGGAAAGGTAGATGTATTATAGTTTTTAACTTTGCACAGACACCTTTTTTTTGGTCTGCTTATCCTCTGCAACTCGAAGAGTGAGTAAATATTTGCTTGTTGTTATTTGAGAAGAATTTATCTTAACTTAGTTTGGTGTTAAAGTATAGCCATATCAAATCTCTCCTTGTTCTCTTTGTCCTATTCTTAAGCAATTCAATATATTGCGCTCAATCCAAAACGGATAGCATAATAAAAGCAAACAAGGCATGTGAAAACATTGAGCAGATCGATGCTTTGTACCCGGCATTATATGGACTTGATAGTCTAGGTAAACGGCTAGACTACATTAATCTTGGAATTCAAAAATCAAGACAACTTGAATACGTAAAAGGCTTGATGCAAATGCAGTATTTAAAGGCTGCAACTTATAATGAGATTGAGTCTTATGATGATGCGATATTATATTTTCAAAAGGCTGTGAAAAATGCAGAGGTACTTCAAGATTCTGGATACCTGAGGTTTTGCCATATGAATATCGGGGCTATAAACCTCG
>JAQWQH010000093.1 GCA_029244805.1 Flavobacteriales bacterium | reverse complement strand
AATATACCCTGCATCAAATCCGTTTCATGAAAAAGAGATTTATTTTCATTGTTCCATAGTGGTATACTTATTATTAGTATTACTGATGAAACTATATTGGATATTATAAACCGAGCATTAATATTTTTCATGTGTTTGAATAGCTAATAACCAATTGCCTCAATTTGCTCAATTGACATCAGCATCATAAATTCGTGCATATTTTCTTTGGTTCTAGGAAGGAGTTTTGATTTTTGCATTTTCCTTTCTTGATGCGAGTCTGGTTTTAACTTTTCAAGACTCTGAATTTTATTATAGGCAAAATCTACCCAAGTTAGAATAGTTGATTCATCATAGCTTTGTATGTAGAATGCAACCAATTCATTTTTCGGATAGCCTTCAATAAGGATGGGAGACCAATCATCCTGTTTTTCCATTTCGGCTTTTATTTCTGCAAACTTTTCTGCAGATAACACAACGTACTTTCCCTCTTTTTGATGAATATTTTTCGTTTCTTGAGAGAAAGTTTGACCTGGAAATACGACAGATGTAGATGCCAGAACAGAAATAAATATCAATAATCTAATCATTATTACAATGTGTTTAAAGCTTCAACTACAGCTTGTCTTTTTCGAGTGGATACGGGAACAGAAGATTCATCTTTCATCATAAGGTAGCCACCATCCGATTTAATAAACTCCTTTACTAAGGTAGAGTTAATAAGGTGTGATTGATGCACTCTAATAAAACCTAAGGGAGAAAGCATATCATCATACTCTTTTAATGTTTTGGTAACCATTAAGCGAGACTTATCAGCAAAGTAGAATGTTGTATAGTTCACACTTGATTCACAACGAACGATATCCTTGATTTCCACAATTAGAATTTTCTCTAGGGTGTTGAGCGCTAGCCGAGTAATGGATTTGTGATCCTTAATACTTTCAGAAAGTAGGTTGAGATTTTCTTTTGGCAAAGCTTTTGTGTTCTTTATTTTTTTGATTGCGGCAACTAATTCATCTGGATCAATTGGTTTTAATAGGTAGTCGATAGCCGAAAATTTAAAAGCTTTAATAGCATATTCATCAGAAGCGGTAGTGAATATAACTTTAAAATTAATGTCACCTATAATATCCAACAAATCGAATCCAGTTCCATCTTGCATTTGAATATCTAAAAAAACTACTTCTGGGTTCAACTCTCGAATTGCTTTTGCTCCCGATACAACCCCTTCAGCCTCTCCAACTATTTCCACATCAGAACAATACGTTTTTATGTCTAAGCGGATATTATCTCTTGCGTCTTTTATGTCATCAATTATCAAAGCTCTAATCATTTAGCTAAGTTATGGAATAAAGAGAATGGAAAAAATATTTTGAGACCAAAAGAAAATTAAATCACAAACTATCAAATTTATCAACAAACGAGACACAGATGACTACTTCATAATTTACGGCACAGCGTTTGGTGTGCTTCGAATGTATTAAAACAGAATTTAATTAATGACTACATTAGAAAAATCCTTCGAATGCATATTATCCAATTTAGGCTTGGATATTAAACATGAATTATTGGTACTTTATAAAAGTGAGGTATTTTTTATTTCAATTGAAAGACTCTTGTTAAGTTTGACCGTTCTCCCGATAAAACAACAGAATAAAGTTTTAAAAAAAATACAAAGATGCAGAGAAAATAAACCTTTGTTTCTGAATTTATTACACGACTTATCAAAACCTATACTATCTATCCAGAGGTAAAGTATTTATAGCTGTTTTATGGTGGGTGAACCTCGATTTCAATTCAATAGAATTGATTTCGAGGTTTTTTATTGCCATCCCTTGGCTTGCAGGTAATTTCTTCTATTGAAAAGAACGTTTCTACTTCTTCTTATTATTTGCCGTTTTATAGTATCTTTAAGCTCAATTTATTTCGAATACAATGAATAAAATACTTGTAGCCAATAGAGGAGAAATTGCATTACGCATAATGAAAACATGTAAAGCAATGGGAATTAAGACCGTAGCAATTTATTCTGAAGCAGATAAAAATACACCTTTTGTGAAGTTTGCAGATGAAGCTATATGCGTTGGCCCACCTCCTAGTTCTGAGAGCTACTTATTAGGAGATAAAATACTTCAAATCTGTAAAAACTTAAATGTGGATGGAATTCATCCAGGCTATGGGTTTTTGAGTGAAAATGCAGATTTCACCAGAAAGACAACAGATGCTGGGATTACATTTATAGGGCCGTCTCCACAGTCTATGGAATTAATGGGAAATAAATTATCTGCAAAAGAAACCGTTAAGAAATATGGTATTCCAATGGTTGAAGGTGTGGATGAAGCCATAGTAGATGTCGAAAAATCCTTAGACAAAGCAAAACAAATTGGTTTCCCAATTTTAGTTAAAGCTGCTGCTGGTGGCGGTGGAAAAGGAATGCGTGTTGTAGAAAAAGCAGAAGAGTTTGTCGAACAAATGAAATTAGCTATCAGTGAAGCGGAAAGTTCTTTTGGAGATGGAGCTGTTTTTATTGAAAGGTACGTCGGATCCCCTAGACACATAGAGATACAAGTTTTAGCTGATACACATGGAAACACGGTTCACTTATTTGAAAGAGAATGTTCTATTCAAAGAAGACACCAAAAAGTAATAGAAGAAGCACCATCTGTTATTTTAACTCCCGAGTTAAGAGAAGCAATGGGGAAAGCAGCTTGTGATGTAGCTAAGTCTTGTAACTACGTTGGAGCTGGAACGGTTGAATTTTTATATGAAAAAGGAGAATTTTTCTTTTTAGAAATGAATACACGTTTGCAAGTTGAGCATCCCGTTACAGAAATGATATCTGGCTTAGATTTGGTAGAACAACAAATAAAAGTAGCCAGAGGTGAGAAACTTGCATTTACGCAAGATGATTTAAAAATTAATGGTCACGCTCTAGAAGTAAGAGTATATGCCGAGGACCCTCAAAATAATTTCTTACCAGATATTGGAACATTAGAAGTTTATAAAAGGCCAACAGGAGAAGGTGTTCGAGTTGATGATGGTTTTGAAGAAGGTATGGAGATTCCCATTTATTACGATCCAATGATTTCAAAATTGATTGTACATGCTCCTACCCGAGAAGAA
>JAQWQH010000059.1 GCA_029244805.1 Flavobacteriales bacterium | reverse complement strand
CATTTGAGAGCGCGTTCTTCCATGAATAGAAATAGCTGCAATTCCTACATCTTGTAATCGTTCAGCAACATCTACAATATATTTTGTATTGTCATCCCAACCTAGTCGCGTTTTTACAGTTACTGGCAAACTAGTAGAATTAACAATCTCTTTGGTCATTTCAACCATTTTTGGAATATCTTTTAGTATTCCGGCACCAGCTCCTTTTCCTGCCACTTTTTTAACTGGACAGCCATAATTAATGTCAATAAAATCTGGACCTGCCTGCTCGCAAATAGCTGCAGATTGCCGCATAGACTCTATTTCGTTTCCAAAAATCTGAATTGCGATAGGGCGTTCATATTCAAAAACATCTAGCTTTTGAACACTCTTAGCAGCATCACGGATTAAGCCTTCGGAAGAAATAAATTCGGTGTACATTACATCAGCACCGTGTTTTTTACAGACTGCCCGAAAAGGTGGGTCACTCACATCTTCCATAGGAGCTAGCAAAAGAGGGAATTCTCCAATTTCAATATTTCCAATTTTCACCATTGGGTGCAAAAATAAACGAAAAACTAGCATTACTTTATCGCAGAGGCAGGAAACTTCTGCTTTTTTTAACAGACAAACCATATTCTGGAGTCTTAAACATCACTTTTTGATCAATTCGCTTTTCTTTTGCATTGTCCTAAATAAACAAAAGGGCTATGCGGAATTTTTTATTCCAATTAATTCTTTCAATATTCGCAATAGTGAAAAATGGAGCCTTACAGTATTTAACTCCTTGGGAGAAAATAGCGCTGTTTATAGCGCTATGCTTTTTATCGTCATTGCTATTTGGCTTGCTTGGAGCAAGTATAGCAAGTCCTTTGTTTGGGATTGATGTTTACAACTACAATGAACTCACAAACCTAGGGGATAAGGATTCTATCCGTACAGTCAAAATGCTTAATTTCTTGTTCCATATAGGAACATTTATTCTTCCCAGTATCTTGTTTGCCAAACTAGGTGCATTTGAACCCAGCGACTATTTACTGACGAAAAAACCACCCCAACGCACTTCAATATTAATTATACTTTTGCTCTTTTTCGCCATAACCGTCTTAAACGATTGGTTTGCAGCAATAAATGCTCAATTGGATTTGAGCTTTATCTCTAAGGAGTTGCAAGAAGAGATTTACTACAATCAAGCTATTCGTGACAAATCCATCTCTTCCTATATTGGATCTTCATGGAAAAGTTTTGGGTTAAATATTTTTCTCTTAGCGATTATTCCTGCTATCGGAGAAGAACTCGTTTTTAGAGGTGTTTTACAAAACCTTATTGCCAAAGCTTCGCAAAAAATACACTTAAGCGTTTGGTTTACTGCCTTCATATTTGCTTTTATTCATTTCCAATATATGGATTTTTTACCCCGTTTCTTTTTGGGAGCAGCCTTTGGATATGTTGTTCTTTTGACTGGGAAAATATGGTATTCTATGATCTTACACTTTCTTAACAATGCTTTGGCTATCTTTATTTTATTTGGAATACGAAAAGGATTTATAGATGAATCTAGTTGGTGGATTAACTTTGGTGCAGTGCACCTAATTATAGCTTTACTAATTGGAGGATTTGCCGTCTACACACTTTCTAAAAATTCCAAGATTAATGAAATAAAGGGAATCTATTTTAGATAAAATTAATTCCCCTAAAGTTTATTCCATGAATTATTTTTTTGCATGATCTTACTTTTGTTTTCTGCCGTTGGATTTGCGCAAGAAACCATCGATGAAATGTTTGATGATGGGCTCATTCATGATTACAAAATCAACCCCTCAATAGATATCGCCAGACTAATTGCGGGTACTCCAAATATAAACCTAGAACTACTGCCCATAAAAAGTATCTCCTTAACTGCAGGAGCAGGATTCACCCTGGGTGCTAAACTGCGTCCTTACAGCGAAATAATTGATGGTTTCGAACTTTATGAAAAAAACATTAAAAATGGACGTTTTATACACGCATTACTGAAGTGTTTTTATAGAGAGAGAAATCAATACAAAGGATACTTTGCCATAGGTTACCACCAGTATAAAATTAATTTAAAAGAAGATAGTACTTTCTCATCTCATTACTATAACTCAAAACATATCCATATTGGTGGAGGTGTTCAATGGCTGGGAGCCCATAACATTACCTATGATTATTATTTAGGTTTGAGCCTCAGCAATAAAACAACTTATTCAAATGCCGTAGGGTCTAACTCGATTCAAATAGAAGAAGCGATAGGTGCAGACTTCATTCTTGGATTTAAAGTCGGTTATCCAATTAAATAAATTAACCAGACAAAAACAGCTTTTATTCTTGGAGCTTCATCGTCCCAAACTTTTGCCCCTTTTTAGAATAAGAATAAATCAACATCTCGTTTTTTGATATTTGCTCACATAATTTTGGAACGGTGTAAACTTTATCAACTGAATTGTTCAGTAATATTTCCTTTTCGTACTCACCTTTATTATCTATTGAGACCAATAAAGTAAGATAAGAGCGTTTATCTTTTCGTTTCATTTCACTTCGCTCTTCCTTATCAAAATACTGCTTAGCTGATTCATTATATACCAAATACATCCTATTATCTTTTACCTGCAAAGCAAAAGAAGATAACCTTCCGCCATCATTTACTGAATGTTGATACTTTTCAATTTTCGTAGTCCATTCAATGTCTCCATCAGGGTTTATGTTAATCACAATAACATCATTGTAATAATAATGGTAAGTTGTTTTTGTACTGGTATTTCCATTTGCATCAGTAGTGGTAGTGGTTACAACTCTTACGAAATACTGTTCCGCTAGCAAAACAACTCCTCCATCTTTTCTTAAAATAAAATCTCGCAGATCATAATTATACATTTCAATGGATTTATCCTTTTTCACCTTTTTCTTCTTCGCCTTATTTATTGCCCTATCGGACCATCCTTCTGTAATAAAAGCTTCGTCAAACTCCTTGTAACTTTCCTTTTTAACTTTACGAGAAATACCATCTATTGATAAAAAGAAAGCTCCTTTTATTCCTGAACCGTAACTTTCCGAATAAAATCCCGAACAGATAATATCGCCATTGGAGTTGATGTCAAATGTTACGTCTTTAATAAACTTGTCATGTAAGCTTACTTCGTAATCAACTATTTTTTCGCCCTTGCTATAATAGCCTAAAATATGGTATTTATAATTCGGCAAATCTTTCATTTTTTTTGAGTTTTTATCCTCATTGTATTCTTTACCTAAAACAAAAACATCGCCTTTACTAGAAACTTCAGAATCTTTGACTGTAAAAAATTGTTCTTTGTACGGCAATTCAACTTCTTGACTCCAAATTTCATCCAATTTTGAATCCAATACTTTGAAGCTGTATTTCTCTGCAGTATTTTTTTCGTAAGGCATTTCAAAAAACAATAACATATTTGAGGAGTCTGCTGAAATGTCGAAACCAAAATCACCTTTAAACCTTCTTTTCTCATAGGCTATTTCTCCAATATTTTTGATACTTCCATCCAAAGTCAAATTCGAAGGATTTATGATTTGATAAAACAAATAATTTTTTTTCAGTTTCCTGTTATTGAATGAGGAGAGCATAATAAACTTCTCATTATAGTAAACCAGCGACTCCAAATCCATTTGTTTCTTCTGATAAACTAATGGCAAAGTCATTGAGTTTTCCAGCATCATGTTATTATTTAACTTATCGATACTTTTCCCCTTTTTCCCTGTTGTTAAAATATAACTACCCGTTTTATCGTGTGCCAATACATCTTGAAAACGCTTCTTTTTATCAATCTTAATAACCGAACCCCAATTTAGCTTCGCTTTATCTGTCATTTCAATTTGTGTACGTGCCTGACTGAAGGTGCCTAAAGACGCTGTTAAAAGGAATAATCCTAATATTATTATTTTCATACTACTTTATTCTAATTCAATGATAACGAATATTGGAGAGATTACGTATTTTTGCACACCAATTTTTGAATTATGAATGATAGAAGAGTGCGTGTTCGTTTTGCCCCAAGTCCAACCGGCCCATTGCATATGGGTGGGGTTAGAACAGCTTTATACAATTATCTTTTTGCGAAAAAGCATGGAGGAGATTTTCTTTTAAGGGTTGAAGATACAGATCAAACGCGCTATGTGAAAGGAGCTGAAGATTATATTTTAGAAGCCTTAAAATGGTGTGGTATA
>JAQWQH010000050.1 GCA_029244805.1 Flavobacteriales bacterium | reverse complement strand
GTTTATAATTTAGAGATAAGCCAACAGTCCTTTCTATTTCTATATTTTGATTGGAAAAGAGTTGATTGTGGAAAAATCTATTCTACAATAGTAGTAGAACTAAATTTTTGAAAGCAAGAAATAAACACAAGTAAAAACCGTCCGAGGAATTGTTATATTTGCCCAAACACCAGTTAATCAATATTTGAAACTTTCGGTAATCATAGTCAATTACAATGTTGAGTACTTCCTAGAGCAGTGCTTGAACTCAGTTAGAGCGGCCTCTAAGAATTTAGAAATAGAAACATTTGTAGTTGACAACAATTCTATCGATGACTCTGTAGCGATGGTGCAGGAGAAATTCCCCGAAATTCAATTAATTGCAAACAAAGAAAATACTGGATTCTCTAAGGCAAACAACCAAGCTATGCGAATTGCCAAAGGGGAATACGTGTTGTTGCTAAATCCAGATACAGTTGTGGAAGAAGATACTTTCAGTAAGTGTATTGAATTCTTGGATTCTCATGAGGATGCAGGTGGTTTAGGTGTTGAAATGCTGGATGGAAAAGGGAAGTTTTTACCCGAATCAAAAAGAGGTCTGCCCATCCCTAGTGTTGCTTTTTATAAAATATTCGGACTTTCTTCTTTATTTCCGAGATCGAAAAAATTTGGAAAATATCATTTAGGGTACCTTCCGCAAAATGAAACAAATGAAATAGAAATTTTGTCCGGTGCTTTTATGTTAATGCGAAAAACTGTTTTGGATAAAATTGGACTTCTAGATGAAGATTTTTTCATGTACGGAGAAGACATTGACTTATCATATAGAATTATTTTAGGAGGTTATAAAAACTACTACTTTCCTGAAACAAGAATCATACATTACAAAGGAGAAAGCACAAAAAAAAGCTCGGTAAATTATGTTTTTGTATTTTACAATGCTATGGTGATTTTTGCGAAAAAACACTTTTCAGAGAAAAATGCCAAAACCTTTTCTCTACTGATCAATCTTGCTATCTACTTGAGGGCTTCAATGGCTATTACCACTCGATTTTTACAAAAATTAGCATTTCCCTTGTTTGATTTTTGCCTTGTGCTTACTTCAATGTTTGGAATCACAATTGCCTATCAACATTTTTCTGACAAGGAATTTCCTCTTGAAATTATAGCTTGGGCGCTTCCCACATACAGTTTTGTTTGGGTGCTAGCTGCGTTTTTGTCTGGAGCCCATGACAAACCAATAAAACTAGTAAAACCATTAATTGGAGCAGTTGCTGGAACCGCTCTTATTCTTATCATTTATGGTTTACTTCCAAAATCTGTACAATTTTCAAGAATTATTATTTTATTGGGAACAATGGGCACTGCCATATCTCTTTTGTTTTCACGGTTCATACTTCATTTAATTGGAGTTAAAGGGTATGAAATTGGTAATACAGGTAAAAAACGATTCGTAATTATTGGAGAAAAAATAGAAGCTGAAAGGATTCATACCTTATTAGAGCAGACAACGAAGGTTGGCTATAAAGCAATACTTAATGTGCACAATAACAACTCAGATGAGTACGATGGAACACTAAATCAACTAGCAGATTTTATTCATATAAACAAAATTGATGAAGTTATCTTTTGTGCAAAAGATATTAGTGCTCAACAAATCATCGAGCAAATGGCTACGATCAAATCTAATAGAGAAGTCGATTATAAAATTGCTCAACCTGATAGTCTTTTTTTAATTGGGAGTAACTCCATCCACACCTCCAGAGATCTTTATTTATTAGACCTAAACAACATAGACAAACCAAATAATAAAAGAAAAAAACGAATTTTAGACTTTTGTTCGAGCCTTATTTTTCTATGCATATTTCCTTTTTTACTTTTTATAGTAAAATCTCCTGTTAAATTTTTGGGGAATATTTTTAGTACACTAGCTGGTAAAAAAACTTGGGTTGGATACAGTAAAAACAGTAGAATTCAACAACTTCCGTTAATAAAAAAAGGGGTTATCAGTTTATTAGATAATGTCAAGACCCATTCTCCAGAAATCGAAAAAAAACTAAACCTTATTTACGCCAAAGATTATGCACTTTTAACAGATTTCAAAACCATTTGGAGAAATATGAAAAAACTAGGAAACTAATCCTATTTTACACCAATAAAGTTCTTGTTATTCCTATTTTTTTAGCCTATTTTCGCAGCTTAATTCTTTTAAAAAAGACATGGCTGATATAGAGGTATTACTTCCTAAAATGGGAGAAAGTGTAGCAGAAGCAACCATAACTACATGGTTAAAGGAAGTTGGAGATAAAATTGAAGAAGATGAGCCGATCGTGGAGATTGCAACTGATAAGGTTGACTCTGAGGTTCCTGCTCCTACTTCTGGGGTACTAAAACAAAAAATGTTTAATGACGGAGATGTAGTTCAAGTAGGAGCTGCATTTGCTATAATCGGTGCGGAAGGTGAAGAGACTATTGTCAATACACCTGCTGTGATTAAAACAGAATCTGCTGAAGTTACTGCTGAACAAATCCAAGAAGAATTGCTTGCTCCAATTGAAGTCAGTCAAAATGGAGTTGGTGTTCCGAAAAATGGACCTAGTGGAAGGTTTTATTCGCCATTAGTTAGAAGTATTGCTAAAACTGAGGGAATTTCTATAGGAGAACTGGAGTCCGTTGCTGGAACTGGTCAAGAAGGCAGAGTTACTAAAAAAGATATTTTAGGTTACATTGAAAACCGAACTGAAGGTCAGGAAACGGCAGCGGCGCCTGCTAAAGTAGTTACTAACCCTCCAAAAGCTGCAGCACCAAGTAATAATCAGGTTGCTTCTATTCATAAAGCTCCTCCTGTTCCAATTGGTCCAAATGACGAAATAGTTGAAATGGATCGTATGCGTAAGATGATCGCTGACCACATGGTTATGTCGGTGCACGTTTCTCCTCATGTCACTTCCTTTGTTGAAGCTGATGTTACTAATATTGTAATGTGGCGAAAAAAAATGAAGGATGAGTTCATGAAAAAAGAAGGTGAAAAATTAACTTTTACGCCGATTTTCATGGAAGCTGTGGTGAAAGCACTGAAAGACTTCCCTAAAGTTAATGCCATGTTAGATGGTAATAATGTTGTTATCAAAAAAGACATTAATCTTGGAATGGCTACGGCCCTTCCTACTGGAAATTTAATCGTACCTGTTATTCATAATGCAGAGCAACTAAACCTAGTTGGACTGGCAAAACAAGTCAACAGTCTTGCTAATAGCGCTCGAAACAATAGTTTGGGCCCAGACCAAATACAGGGGGGAACTTACACCGTTACAAATGTTGGAACTTTTGGAAATGTAATGGGAACTCCAATTATCAATCAACCGCAAAGTGCCATTTTAGCGCTGGGAGCAATAAGAAAGAAACCTGCAGTAATAGAAACTCCTCAAGGAGATGCTATTGCAATTAGACATATGATGTTTTTATCACACTCATATGACCACAGAATCGTTGATGGAGCTTTAGGCGGAAGTTTTGTAAAAAGAGTTGCTGATTACCTTGAAAAATTCGACATTGACAGGGAAATTTAATTCATAGAAGAAAAACAAGTTTTGCAAATTAAAAACAATTATGATTGACAAAATAAAGTATAGTTTTTTTACTCTCCTTCTTTCGTTTTTGCTATTTGGGACTAATTATTCTCAAATCACTACAGATGATTTTGAAAAAAATCTAGAAAATGCATCTTTCAAACAAAAATTTGAAACCGCAAACTCATTTATGGAAGATTATCTATATGAATTTGCCACTAAAATTTGGTTAAATTTAATTGAGGAACAACCTGCTAATTCAAATATAAACTACAAATTAGGATTGTGTTACCTTAATTCTAGCTTAGAGAGAAATAAAGCGTTAAAACACCTTCTTGTTGCAGAGAAAAATGTTTCAAAAAGATATGACCCATTTTCTTCTGGTGAAACGAACGCTCCTTTTGAAACACATCATTACTTAGGACAAGCATACCATCTCAATGAGAAATTTGATGAGGCTCTTTTGGAATACCAGCATTTTAAAGAAGAAGTAAGCGCCAAGCACATTCTCTTTAATAAAAATGAAATGTATTCCACTTATTCCACTAATGCGAAAATAGAAGTTGCAGCTAAAAAGAATTTTAAAATCACCAGTATAGGTAGTCCAATTAACAGCGAATTTTCTGATTTTAGTCCGGTCATAACTGCAGACGAAAGCGCTCTGTTTTTTACTTCTCGCCGACTTCGAACTGACAGCAATCAAGTTTCAAATGAATTTAATTTTAGTCCACAAGATGGTCGACACTATGAAGATGTTTATGTTGCGTATAAAAACATTAAAACAGGAGAATGGGAAGAACCAGAGCTAATGGACTTTAGCAACCCTAGAAGTAATCAGGCGACAATCAGCGTTTCTGGAGATGGACAATATCTCTTTATTTACAAGGATAACAATGGAGATGGAAACATCTACGTGTCAGAAAGAGAGGGTTTTGATTACGGTGAACTCAAGTACCTGGGAAGTGAGAACACTGAAGTAGATATTAATACATCCTACTGGGAGACGCATGCAACACTATCTGCAGATGGAAAAACGCTCTACTTTGTAAGTGACCGACCTGGAGGTTTGGGTGGTAGAGATATTTACAGAAGTGTTAAACTTCCGAATAACGAATGGAGCAAAGCGCTGAATGTTGGAGCTCCAATTAATTCAGAGTATGATGAAGATTCACCATTCTTTCACCCAGATGGTAAAACACTGTACTTTAGTTCTAATGGAAATCAAAGCATGGGGGGCTTTGATATTTTCTTTTCCAAGAAAAATGTAGATGGAACTTGGGGTAACCCGCTTAACATGGGGTATCCTCTTAATACCGTTGGTGATGACGTATACTTCTCAACTACCATAGATGGAAAAAAAGGATATTATTCTTCTTCGCATGAAGGTGGATTAGGAAGAGAAGACATATACAGCATCAAGCTAGACACAGCCATTATTGAACCAGTATCTATTCTTAGAGGTTATATTGATAAAGGCTCGGAGCTCGAATTACCGCCTGGAATAACAATTTGGGTAACTGATTTAACGGAAGATGGAGATCCTATTAAATATAAGCCCAACCGAAGAACAGGTTCTTACATCTTTGCTCTAGTTCCATGCCATGAATACATAGTAGAATATATGAAAGGTGAAAACACTTTTCATGAAACTGATTTCACAGTTCCATGTAACTCAGACTATCATGTAATTGATAAAGTTATTACACTTGGAGATCTGTCTTTAAACGATTCAAACCAAGCGCCAGATGCAGATACAGATACAGATACAGATACAGATACAGATACAGCCGTTACTGAAAACATCATTGAAGCTATTGAAACTCCAGAAAATATTGTTTCAACTAAACCTATATCTTTCCAAAAATTCTATGGGTACAACGAAAAAGGGGTAGAATCCGAAGAGCAAAGGTTTAAAACATTTTTAAGTGGAATACAAAGTATACTGGAGCAAAAAGGAATTGTGAGTATTGAAGTAGAAGGCAGCGCATCATATGTTCCAACAAGGACTTTTGGTTCCAACAAAAAACTATCCACCTACAGGTCTGAAGAAGCCAAAGAAATGTTAATGACGAAATTAAAAGCAGCTGGCGTAAACTTATCGCAAGTGAAGATTGTTACTATTAATTCTGTTGTTCAAGGACCAAAGTATAAAGGTGACTTTAAAGACACAGAAAAGTATGGTAAATTCCAATAAATAAAACTAAAAGCATTTTAGTTTTAAGAATAAAATAACTTTGAACACTCATATTAAATAAAGGCCCGTTTCTCGAACAGAAATGGGTCTTTATTGCATTTCGGAAGTAATTTACTTACTCAGACCACAACAATGTACCGGCAATTTAAAATAGCGTTTATACTCATTTTACTAATTAACCCTCCGTCTTCTTGGTCGCAAACACCTGACTATAGACTTGCTGATGATTTATTTAAATCTGGGAATTTTTTAGGAGCAATACCGGAATACAAAAAACAATTAAAACTTGACACCAAAAGCGAAAAAGTATTAACAAATCTAGCTCTGTGCTATCTGAATAGTAATGTAAACAAATCTGCCGCCATAAAATACTTGGAAAGGGCTAGAGATTTAGATAAAAAAGATAAAGAAGTCCTATATTATCTTGCTGTAGCTTACACGCATGGCAACAATTATAGTAAAGCTATAGAAACGCTACAAGAGTATCAAAAAAATCCTGGAAAGCATGCCGAAGAAATATCAAACTTAATCGAAAACTATACAATAGCAATGGATATGATTAGTAACCCAATTAATGTTTCCTTTGAAAATATGGGACGATTAATAAATTCGGAATTCCCTGATTACCATCCATTTATAACAAAAAACGAAAAGACACTTGTATTCACATCAAGAAGAGAGAAAGGTAAAGGTTTAATCGAATTTGATGGATATTACCCATCGGATGTATATGTTTCCTCCTTTAACGGGCTTAATTTCTCTAAAGCCAAGAACTCTACATCATTAAATAGTATCTATGATGAACAATGTGTCGGCATCTATGATAATGGAGCAAAAATATTCGTTTACATAGATAATTTCGCAACAGGAGAGAAAGGCAATATTTATGAAGCTGAGCGAAAAGGGTCTACATACAGCAAAAAGAAAAAAATAAAAGAAGGAGTAAACACAAAATACCTGGAGACATCTTCATCAATTTCTAGTGACGGGACAGCTTTTATATATGCAAGTAACAGAGCAGGAGGGATTGGAGGCCTAGATATATATATGACCAAACAACTTCCTGACGGAACTTGGGCATCACCACAAAACCTATCTGCAATAAACACTACCCAAGACGAAGATTTCCCTACTTTATCTCCAAATGGAAAAACACTTTATTTTTGTTCAAATGGACTCACGGGTATGGGTGGATATGACTTGTACAAATCTAGATGGGACAATGAAAATGAGGAATGGGGTGAGCCTGAAAATTTAGGGTACCCTCTTAATACATCTTATGATGAAAAGACTATCAGCTTTGCTGATGATGAAAAACACGCCTATGTTACAGCAGTGCGAGAAGAAGGTTTTGGTGATTTAGATTTATATAGAATAACTTTTGAGGAGGTTGAAATTAGAGAAGCATTGTACATTGTTGACCTCAACGACGATGCTTCCAATGCAAAAATAAAAGGAGGGATTATTACTATATTTATGGAAGATGAGAATGAACCCAGAACCTATATAAGTAATAAAAAAACGGGAGAAATAACCATGATTCTTGATCCGGGAACATATGAATTAGAAATTGAAGCAGATGGTTACTACATAAAAATCGTTAAACTTGTAGTTTCTGAATTTGACGCAGAAAAAGACGCTATTAAAAAATTATATAAACTTTCAAGATAATACATGAATTTACAATTGAGCAGACCACTTGCATTCTTTGACCTAGAAACAACTGGAACAAATACAGCAAAAGACAGAATAGTTGAAATAGCTATAGTTAAATTAAATCCAAATGGATCTAAAGAATCTTATTCTAAAAAAGTAAATCCGGAAATGCCAATTCCCATTGCTGTATCCGAAATACACGGAATTTATGACGTTGATATTTTAGACTCTCCTAAATTTAAAGACATTGCTGAAGAAATAAAAACTTTTATTACTGATGCTGATTTGGCCGGCTTTAATTCCAATCGATTTGACATTCCTTTACTTGTTGAAGAAATGTTACGATCAGGAATAGATCCAGAATTTGACAAAAAAAAGTTTGTTGACATTCAGAATGTTTTTCACAAAATGGAGCAAAGAACACTAGTTGCTGCATACAGATTTTACTGCAACAAAGACCTTACTGATGCCCATAGTGCAGAAGCTGACACACTTGCTACTTTAGAAGTATTGGAAGCACAAATAGAAAAATACGACAACATACAAGGCGATGTCGACTTTTTAAGTGAATTCACAACCATGGGAGCGCGAACATTAGACTTTTCTAAAAGAATTGCAATCAATGAAGAAAATATACCTGTTTTTAACTTCGGAAAGCACAAAGGGACACCTGTAGTAGATATCTTTAAAAAAGAACCTGGATACTTCAATTGGCTCATGAAAGGAGATTTCACATTAGACACCAAAAATAAATTTAGGAAAATCAAAGAAGAAATGTAATCATGAAAATTATCTGCATAGGAAGAAACTACGCCAAACATGCTAAAGAATTGGGAAATACTGTACCTACAGAACCTGTATATTTCATGAAACCTGATTCTGCTTTGCTGCCAAAAAAACAACCTTTTTTTTATCCAAACTTCACAAAGGACCTTCATTACGAAGTTGAGCTTGTTATCAAAATTTGCAAATTAGGTAAAAACATTTCTAAAAAATTTGCGAACACATATTACAACGAAATTGGTTTAGGAATTGACTTTACAGCAAGAGATATTCAGCTTGAATGTAAAGCAAAAGGTCTTCCATGGGAAAAATCAAAAGCATTTGATTATTCCGCGCCATTATCAAGAGAATTTATTCAAAAAAGCGAAATTAAAAACCTGGATGATATAGCTTTCTCACTTGAAAAAAATGGAAAGATAGTTCAGAAAGGAAATTCAAAAGATATGCTTTTTGATTTCGATCAATTAGTCTGTTATATCTCACAATTTATGACACTGAAAATTGGTGATTTAATATTTACAGGTACTCCTGCTGGAGTAGGTCCAGTGAAAATTGGTGATCAATTAACTGGGTATATTGAAGATAAAAAAATGCTTGATTTAAACATTAAATAACCACAATGGTTGCAGTTGCTCTGCTACCCTGACCAGATTCAATTTCAACAATATAACTTCCTGCGGGTAATGATTTTAATTGGCTCAACACAAGTTGATTCTTTCCCTGCGAAACTGTCTCCGATACCGAAACTACTACATCTCCTTTCTCCGAATAAATTCGAATTACTATTCCCTGACTTATGTTACTAACGAAAATTATATTTACCAAATTGGTAACAGGAACAGGAAACACATCCTCAATTATATCTTCTTTGGGTGGGACATACACAACTCCTGTTTCTTTATTGTAAGCATCAAACACATTTGGTAATCCATAACCCAATAAACTATCAGGATTGCTATACTGACTAGAACTTTGCTCTATTAATTCCATTATCTCCATATTCGTTTTATTTGGCAAAGATTGCCATAAACAAGCGGCCATACCTGTCATCATTGGAGCACTGAATGAAGTTCCATTTCCCCGCATAACTTCGCCTGTAAATGGAGCTATTAAGTAGGTATTCCATCCAACCGAGGCTACGTTAGGTTTTATATCATTATCTGCTGATGGGCCCACACTGCTAAAAAAGGCATATGTTCCATTACTATCAACTGCAGCAACCGCGAGGACGCTATCTGCATCAGCTGGAGTGCTTATATATTGCCATGCGGAAGCCCCTGAATTACCCGCACTAATACACAGTAATATTCCTTTTGCTGCAGCTATATCTGCAGCTTTTGCAATAACAGTGGTATTCCCATCTAAATCAGCATATGTATGGTTCTGAAGACTGTCATCAAATGTGGTATACCCCAAAGAGGTATTAATTATATCTGCTCCTACAGAATCAGCATATTCAGCTGCCGCAATCCAATTATATTCTTCCAATAGCGTCTCAGAACCCACATCCTCAGATCTTAATAAATGAAAATTAGCCAGCGGAGCAGCTCCCTTAAACTCGCCATCAATTGAACCTGCAATTACTGAAAGCACCATCGTTCCGTGCTGGTGGTCTTCATATACAGACTCCCCTCCGTTAACAAAATCTCGAGTAGACAATATTCTACCCTCATTAAAGACATCTTCGAGCGCATGTAACTCATTTGCTCTAAAAAAACCTGCATCAATTATAGCTATATCTATTCCCTGACCCCTAAACCCCAAGTCTTGCATTTTATCTATAGCATGCAATGCTAATTGATTATAAGAATATCCATATGGATAATGTGGAATACTCAGTAAATTAATTTCATTTTTTGTAATTGAAATATCTTCGAACTTATCGATAATTTTATCTTGCTTTAAAGATTTTACCTGCACCACATTAGAAACAAAAGAATAATTTAAAACAGTATTTAATGATGCAGTATCATCCGTAATAATCGCAATAGCATTTAACCATTTAGAAGCTTGTAATAGTTGAAAATTACCTGAAACCAATATAGAATCGACATAAGTTTCATTTACCGGAAGATCATTTGCTAAAATAGAAATGCCTGCATTTACTCTTCTTTCAATACTTTTTTGTGATAGAAACTGAGATGGTTGATTAACGGAATACGGAGAGTTATTTTTATCTGTAAAAGATATCCAAAAACTAGAATTCTGAGAAAAAAAGCAAAAAGGGAAACAAATAATGAGAACTAGGGTTATTTTCATTTACCGTATGCTGTTACCTTCATTTCCAATTCTCTTCCACTGTTTATGTCTAAGATATTAGATAAATTAATATCCAAATCAATATGCCTTTTATATATAAGACCTATGTCAGTCGCATAAATCTCTTTTACTTTTTGATATTCCACAACATTTTCATTATCTCGCTGAATTACTGTAATTGTTGAATCGAAGCTTAGATTGTTTATTAATTTTGGTTTATGTAAACTATCATAATAATACTCCCATTCTTCCAAATTATTGTAAGCATTTCCATCCCAATATTTTGAGATATTTATTGGGAAAATCAATTTTGTAAAACGCATATTTTCTTCTACTTTTTCGGCAGTTGTCCTTGTTATATTGCTATACCAAACATCTTTAACACTCCAATTAGCATTACTATCATCTCTCCAGTATCGCTCAATACGATAAGTTAGTCGGCCTTCATTATCTAAGAATTCTTCAGCAGCTATTTCTTTCAACTGATATTCTGCCGTATCACTACCCAATTCCGAATGAATAATATCCACAACGTCATATTCTATCCAAGCACCTATCTCTAAAGGAAAATAATTATAATAATACTTAACAGATTCACTATTAGACTTTTTACAACCGAAGATTAAAGTTATAGATGTAAATACGATATAAATTAGTCTATTCATTATAGCTTAGTTTTTTGAGCTGCTTTTGCTTTCTTTAATTCTTCTATATACTTTTCTAACACATCTCCTTCTATCACCGACCCATTTTTGTAATATACTTTTCTTCTTAACTCACCATCATTTTCATAGTACTTCCAAAAACCATTTTTCACTGCATGTTTATAATATCCTTCTATCTCTATTTTTCCACTTGCATATAACCATTTAACCCTTCCATCCAAATTTCCGTCTTTATATACACCTTCTGCTTTTGTTTGACCTGAATCATAAAATTGAATCCACTTACCATGCTTTAAACCCGCTTTATAGTTCGTAATTTCATATCTTTTCACTTTTCCTTTTGACGGATCACTAGGATAATAAACGATGCTTTCTCCATTTAGTTTTCCGGCAACATAATTTTCTTTACCAATGATTTCTTTTCTATCATTAAAAGACAACCAGGTACTATCTTTCTCTTGATTCGTATACTTTCCAGCAGCCATAACCTTTCCGTTTACATGGTACATTCTTGTATATGCAGTGATTTCGTTAAAAAATTCTGTAACTGCTGAAACTTCCCCTGTTATATAGTAATATGTAAACTTCCCAATTGGGATATCATTATTAAACGTTCCAACATACCTTTTCTTTTTGGTCCCTTCATGAAACTTAACCCACTTCCCATGCTTTCTGCCTTTTGAATCAAGCTTATTTCCATCTCCTTGAGGTTGACTAAAGCTCAAGAATGTTATTAATAAAAACTGAACGACTAATACTATCCATTTCATCTATACAAAGTTACATTATAATACCATCAAAATCAACAACCCTGCCGTTCTGATATCTTATATAAGAGATAATTTATTCAATTGTTACAAATAATAACTCTTTATATGTGCTATAAGATATATTATACTTTGTTCTTCACAAGTAAAATATTATATTAGCTTCAAGTTAAACTTAATATAAAAACTATTATGAAAAAAATTATCATAGCATTTGGGGCTGTAGCCTTGTTCGTTGGAACTACTTCTTGTAAAAAAACTTACACATGTACCTGTGATGTTTTAGGTTCCAGCATTTCTGTTGAATCTGAAACAAAAATGAGCAAGAAAGATGCAGAGGCGTGGTGTGAAACAGGTTCAAATGGAGCTTGTACTTTAGACTAAAAAATCTACTTTCAAAAAAGGCCTCCACAAAATGGAGGCTTTTTTTGTTTATTAATTTTCATGAACTTTCTCTCAAAAACAGTAGCAGCAGCAATACTTCTAGCTTCAAGTATTACTAAGCTTATATTCATTGAACCTTTTGAGTTTTCATTGGTTGAAGCTAGTATTTTCAATTGGGAAATTGCACCTTTAGCAATCAGAGGAATTGTTGTTATAGAATTTATTCTTGCCATTTCACTTTTAATCAAATCAGTTCACAATAAAGTACTCTCCCCATCAATTCTTTTAATTAGTAGTTTCTATTTAATTGACTTTTTCGGCAAATCTAGTGATACAGTATATGTAAATGACTATTCACTTTGTTTATTTAGTAAATGGGTAACATTAGGAGGTATTATCTACCTAACCCTATTTGCTGTCATTCAACTCAAACGAAGTAATAAGAATTCTTTGAGTAGATTGAAAAACATGACAATAAACTCCTGCTTAGCATTAATAATTGGCATCCCTTTATTTATAATAAATCCAATTTACATTGATGATTTCCAAAAACACACAACCTCTATTGACAATCCTAATCTTAATTGGGAAAATGTTTATAAAACATGTTTTGACTCAGGCATAACAGTAGAACCTGAAGTATTTTTTGCCTTTTTGAGCACTTCATGCTACTATTGTAATCGTGCAGCAATTAAACTAGGTGTTTCAAATAGAGCTAAATCGAATTCTACCCAAATTGTGCTCGTATTTCCGGGAAACAGAAAAGATACCGAAGCGTTTATTGAAAAAAACAGATGTAATTTCCCTTACATTCGAATTTCCAAGGATGAATTTCGAAAAATATCAGGCAATCAATTTCCCGCATTTTTTAGAGTTAAAAACCAAAGAGAGGTGAATTATTATACAGGAAGAACATTTAATTATCGAGAACTAGACAAACTATTTCAACTATACTGAGGCTTGTAAAGCATTTCTAAATGAGGAATATTATCCTCCAAGTACTCCTTTCCTGTTTCTAAAAAACCAAAGGATTTGTAATATTTCAAAAGGTATGTTTGAGCAGAGATTCGAATTGGAACCTTACCAAAGTGAAGCTGAACAAACTTCATGGATTCCTCCATTAACTGTTTACCCATACCCATTCCTCTAACAGTTGGAGAAGTAACCACTCTGCCAATGGCAACCTCATCATAAGATTTTCCGGGTTTTAAAATACGCGTGGTAGCTACAATATTTCCTTGGTACTCTCCAAAAACATGCAAAGCATCCTTATCCTTCCCATCCACATCCAAATATGGGCAATCTTGCTCAACGACAAATACAGCTTCACGCAATTGAATTATATCATGAAACTCATCTAGCGTCAAATCTTTAAATGCTTTACAACTCCATTTCATGTTCAACTATTTTTTTATAATCTAATGCAAAGTATTAACTTTATACCAAATGAGTGACGAAAGTATTAATAAGAATTTTCATTTAAAAAAAAGAGAAGAAATTTCGTTGGAAAAATATGTTACTGGAATTTTATCTGGGGACGTATCTCTATTAAGTGCTGCAATAACACTTATAGAGAGTGCAAATCCAAAGCACCGAAAACTTGCTGAGCAAATAATTGAAGAATGCCTGCCGCACAGCGGAAAATCAATTCGCGTTGGAATTACAGGTGTTCCAGGCGTTGGTAAAAGCACATTTATTGAATCATTTGGAACTTTTCTAACAACTCAAAAAAGAAAAGTTGCTGTTTTAGCAATTGATCCGAGTAGTCAAAAAAGTGGCGGCTCCATATTAGGTGACAAAACCCGAATGGAAGATTTATCCACAAATAAAAATGCCTATGTAAGACCATCGCCAGCTAAAGGATCCTTGGGAGGTGTAGCAAGAAAAACAAGAGAAACTATAATATTATGTGAAGCTGCAGGATATGACACTGTCTTAATAGAAACTGTTGGTGTAGGTCAATCTGAAATTACTGTAAAAGGAATGGTAGATTTTTTCTTACTATTGATGCTTGCTGGAGCTGGAGATGAATTACAAGGGATAAAACGTGGCATTATGGAAATGGCAGATGCCGTAGTAATAACAAAAGCTGACGGTGAAAATATAAATAACTCTAAAAGGGCTAAAACAGAATATAAAAATGCTTTACACTTATTTCCGGCCAGTGAAAGCAATTGGATTCCTTCAGTAAGCACTTGTAGTGCATATGATAATGTTGGTATTAATGATGTTTGGAACACCATTCAATCTTACAAGAACCAAACTACTATTAATGGCTACTTCGAGCATAAAAGAAAATCTCAGTCGAAATATTGGATGTATGAAACTATCAACGAGGAACTAAAAAAGACCTTCTTCAATCATCCTGAGATATCCAGAGAGATAAAAATAATAGAACAAAAGGTTACTGAAGGCTCTTTAAGTCCATTTAAAGCAGCTCATTTATTACTTGAGAAAAGTTTAAAGCATGAGTTTAATTAAAAGATACTCCAACCACTCTTTAAAAGAACTTATTATTATTCTTGAATCTGGCGACGATTATACCCCAGAAGCAAAAGATGCCGTTCGAACAATTATAGAATTTAAAGATCCATCTGAATTGGAACTGAAAGAAATTGCATTTGAATATTGGGAAAACAAAATCAATGATAATATAAAATCGATTTTGTTAAAGAATCAAAAGCCTATAAGCAAAATTTTATCGAAACAGGAAATCAAAACAATTATGATTACTGCTTTTGAAAGATACCAAGAGAAATTACAACTCTTCGAAATTGACACAAAAAAATATTGGTTTGTGTAAGAAAAAAGCTCCCCACCTTTCGATAGAGAGCTTTTCAAATAATTTTGCGCTGTTATTATACCAATCCTTGGTCTAACATAGAGTCAGCAACTTTTACAAAACCTGCAATATTTGCTCCTTTAACGTAATCGACATAATCACCTTCCGTTCCGTACTCAACACATTGTTGATGGATACTTCTCATAATTGCATGTAATTTCTCATCTACTTCTTCAGCTGTCCAAGAAAGACGTAAAGAGTTTTGAGACATTTCTAAACCTGATGTTGCCACGCCACCAGCATTAGAGGCTTTTCCTGGTGCAAACAATATTTTTGCTTCATCAAATTCAGCAATGGCTTCTGGTGTTGAAGGCATATTTGCTCCTTCAGCCACACAAATACAACCATTTGCTAATAATGTTTTAGCTTCTGACTCATTTAATTCATTCTGAGTAGCACAAGGAAGAGCTACATCACATTTTTCATTCCATGGTCTATTACCCTCTACAAAGCTAGCTCCATCAAAATGCTCAGCATATTCCTTAATCCTTCCTCTTCTATTATTTTTAAGGTCCATTATCCAAGCTAATTTCTCCGCATCAATTCCTGCAGGATCAACAACATAACCTTTAGAATCGCTCATCGTGATAACCTTTGCTCCTAATTGCGTTGCTTTTTCACAAGCATATTGTGCAACATTTCCAGAACCAGAAATGGTAACTGTTTTTCCTTCAAAAGAATCGCCTTTTGTATTCAACATCTCTGCTGCAAAATACACAGTACCATATCCTGTAGCTTCTGGACGAATCAATGAACCTCCCCAGTTACGGCCTTTTCCAGTCAAAATACCTGTAAATTCATTACGCAATCTTTTGTATTGACCAAACATATAACCAATCTCGCGTCCCCCAACGCCAATATCTCCAGCAGGAACATCTGTATTTGGACCAATATGACGAGCTAACTCAGACATAAAAGATTGACAAAATTTCATCACTTCATTATCTGATTTTCCTTTTGGATTGAAATCAGAACCACCTTTTCCTCCACCCATAGGTAGTGTAGTAAGTGAATTCTTAAATACTTGTTCGAAACCTAAAAACTTTAATATAGATAAATTTACGGATGGATGAAAACGTAAACCTCCTTTATAAGGACCTATTGCTGAGTTAAATTCAACACGGTAACCTCTATTAATTTGAGGAACTCCAGCATCATCCAACCAGGGAACCCTGAACATAACCGTTCTTTCTGGTTCAACCATTCTTTCAAGAATTTTAGCATCCTTGTATTTCGGTTTATCAGCAATAAATGGAATAATTGCCTCAGCTACCTCAGTTACTGCTTGTAAAAACTCCGTTTCGTGCGCTTGTTTTGCTTTAACACTATCGATAAAAGCATCTATTTCTGATTGAAATTCTGACATTTAATTTGTTTATTTTGTAATTAAAATATAGGTTTCACAAATGTATTCTTTTTTTAAATTTTGAATAAACCTTCTTGATTTTTTTTGACATTTTTTTTCATCAATTCTTAAGCTAAAGTGAGCATCTCATCCCAAAGCGGATCAGAAGGGGGATTAGCTGTAATCGTTAAAGGCTTGTTTTGAATCGGATGAATAAAACGAATACTTCGCGCATGTAAGTGGATAGAACCATCTCTATTCGTTCTTTTCCCTCCATACTTAACATCTCCTTTAATAATACACCCTATTGTGGATAACTGAACTCTAATCTGATGATGACGTCCAGTTTTAGGATCAACCTCTAAGTAATAATAGTTCTTACTTCTTCCCAAAAGTTTGTAATCCAATTCAGCTCGCTTACCCTCTTTTACCTGTTTGTCATATCCACGGGATTTATTTTTTTCTTGGTTTTTCTTTAAGTAATGAACCAATTTTTCCTCTATTTCTGGTGGTTTTGACTCAACAATTGCCCAATATGTTTTCTGAATTTGCTTATCTTGAAACAGCTTATTCATGCGAACCAATGCTTTACTTGTCCTTGCAAATACAATAACCCCTCCAACAGGTCTGTCTAATCGATGAATAATCCCCAAATATACATCCCCTGGCTTATTGAACTTCTTTTTTATATATGCTTTTACCTTATCTGCTAAAGTCTCATCCTCTGTCTTATCGGCTTGGACCAAATCACCTGCTACTTTTAGCACAGCAATTATATGATTGTCTTCGTATAGTACTTTTAATCCCATATTGAATTTGTAGAACGTATTAAATAGAAAGTAATGTTGAGATAACTTATTCCTTTGTACTTAACACAATTATTTAATACTGCTCCTTTTCATTAGGAAAATCGCCACTCTTAACATCGCTAATATAATTTTTAAACGCACCTCTCATTTCTTCATATAGGTTATGGTACCTTCTTAAAAATCTGGGAGAAAATTCTTGCGTAATTCCTAACATATCATGTACCACTAAAACTTGTCCGTCAATGTTACCACCAGCGCCTATTCCAATAACCGGAATCGTAACTTCTTTGGCTACTTTTGCGGCTAATTCAGCTGGAACTTTTTCCAAAATTAATGCGAAACAACCTGCCTCTTCTAGAATTTTAGCATCTTCGATTAAAATCTCTGCCTCATCCTCTCCTTTTGCCCGAACGGTGTATGTCCCAAACTTATATATAGACTGCGGAGTTAATCCTAAATGTCCCATTACCGGTATTCCTGCAGACAAAATTCTATCAATCGAATCTTTAATTTCTCGACCACCTTCCAATTTTACGGCATGTGCTTCAGCTTCCTTCATAATGCGCACAGCAGAACGCAATGCTTCCTTTGAATCTCCTTGGTAGGTGCCAAATGGTAAATCAACAACAACCAATGCCCTATTTACAGCTCGTATTACAGAAGCTGCGTGGTATATCATTTGATCTAGTGTTATAGGAAGAGTGGTTTCATGTCCGGCCATAACGTTTGAAGCAGAATCTCCAACCAAAATTATATCCATTCCAGATTGATCTACAATACTTGCCATAGAATAATCATAGGCAGTTAGCATTGATATTTTCTCGCCACGATGCTTCATTTCTTGCAATACGTGAGTTGTTACTCTTTTCACTTCTTTATGAACCGACATTTTTTGAGTTTTACAATATGGGCAAAAATAAACTAATTTGTATTTATGCGTATTGTTTTAGGATATAAAACAATACGTCCATCTGCTTTTTATTGGCATTAAATGAAAAATTATAACGAACTTTTGCTATTCCTTCATTATCTGTCTAAATTATACTTTTTTTGTATGATATTAAGATGATAACTCAATTTGCAAATAAGAAACTAGAATACATACAACTACTTTTAGGTGTTATGCTGTTTTGTATTTTTATTTCCTATAGTTTAATCCATGCGTTTCCTATGTATTCTGCATACATAATAACCACTATAATAATTCAAGCTATTGCAGTATTGGTTCTCATGCGGCAAATAATGCAAAACAAAACATCAGTAACACCATATTTCGCCTGGAGAGCAAATAAATACAAATCCCTTAAATTTAACTATTCACTCAAAATAATAGGTTTTTTTTTATTGGGTGGACTAACGGCTTTGCATTTTTATATCGACTACAAATACAAAGGAAATATAATGCCTCTGATATATGACTATGGTATCGGTGGTATTCTTGCCGTTACTTTAAAATTTATAGTATTAGAACGACACTGGAACCTTGGATTGGGCGATAAAGGTATCATTTTTGGTTCCAAATATGATACCAAGCTAATAATTTGGAAGGATATAGCTACATATGATGTTGACAAAAACAACAACCAAATTATTATTACATGCAAGCCCAATCAACCTATAAAAACGATTAAATTACAGGTAGGAAAGCAACTGAAAAATTCTATTTCGATTCTCGAACAAGCCATTTCAAAATGATTACTGAGCAAGTCTCTAAAAATAAAAATACAATTACTATTGTTGCTTTCGTATTAGTCTGTATGGCGCTTAATCTAGAAAATATTGCTTCTACTTTTGATTTCGAATTGCCTGAATTTATTAGAAAATATGCTCATTTCTTCCCCCTTATTTTTGTTGCTGTTGTTTTTCTACAAAAAAAATCACATCAAATAGAAATAAATGATGATAAATTTTGGAAGGTAAAAAAAAACAAAGCACTTAAAATGAATAATACAAAATCGATCCTTAGATATATCATGGTGGCTAGTGTTGGATTTATTTTTCTTGTAGGTAATATTTATAATTCTAAACAAGAAATCTCCGGATACAATAAAACGATACTTTTTTCTCTGGCTTTAATGATTGCAATTACGCTAATTTACAATTATCTCAAAACAGGATTTCTAGTAGGGTATTGCAGCAAAGGTGTTTTATACGGATACCCTGCAAAAACAATGCTAATCATTTGGGATGATCTAGCTGATTTTGAATTACATGATAAGTCTAAAACGATAACTGTTTATTGTAAATCAGAATTACCGCTTCAAAAAATAATACTAAAAAATGAAGAACATTTTGAAGCAATAAAAAAGCTTGTAACTGAAAACCTAACCTACAAGAATGTTACAAAATTATTGACAGAGGACTAATTACCAAGCTCCGAATTCACAGCCTACGTGATACATCTCAACCGCTTTCTTGTCTCCCATCAATTTGGCAATCTCGAAGTTTTTACAAGCTTCATCAACATCTCCTAAGCCTTCATAACAAACCCCTCTATCGTAATAGGCTTTATAAAATGTATAATCTATTTCAATTACTTTATCGAAATCTTTAATTGCATCCTCGTACTTACCCAAATCAGCGTAAACCAATCCCCTAACAAAATAACCCTCTAAATTATTTTTATCGATTTTTAGAGACGCTTGAACATCAGCCATAGCTTCTCTCTGACTTCCAATTTTCGCAAAAAAAGCTGCTCTCATGTTCAGTGCAGAAGTGCTTTTTGGGTGCAACTCAATCGCTTTATTCATATCTCCTATTGCCTTATCATTTTGGCCTAGGTTTAAATAAATTTCAGCACGACCTAAAAGAGCATATAAATCAGATGGAACATCTCTTAATCTATTCGTATATTGATTTAAATGCGTTTTCACACCTAATTCCTCCTGATTTATTCTCCATTCTGCATCTACTAAAGTCATTTCGTCGACTAAGTGTTTAGCACCAGCATATTTATCAATTACCCAGAGCACAAACTTAATATCTACCATTATATTTCGACAAATCTCTCCGTCAAACATTAAATCACTCATTGTACTTTCCCAACTTCTATCAAAATTAATCCCCACTAAATGTCCCTCTCCATTGATTACAGGACTTCCTGAATTACCTCCAGTTGTATGGTTAGAACCTAAAAAACAAATACGTAAATCGCCATTTGTTGCATAAGGTCCATAATCTTTCTTTTCCCATAAATCTCTCATTCGAGATGGTATCTTAAAATCTGCATTACCTGTATTGTTTTTTTCTATGACACCATCTAACGTAGTAAACCAAGTGTAAGCCATTCCGTCCCTCGGAAAAGTTCCTTCCACCTTTCCGTAAGTTAACCTTAAAGTACTGTTAGCATCAGCCCAAAAAGTTTTTTCTGGAAAATATTCTTGTTGCGCTTTTACAAACTTTTTCATTAAAGCATCTATTTCAACATAATGCTGAAAATACTGCGGCTTAATATTTATTTCATTATTTTCCATAATTGCTTTAGAAAGAATATAGGCCGGATCTTTTGCTAATTTCTTTTTCATTTTAGCTTCTCCCAAACTTAAAAACTTTTCCACCTTTTCCTTCGAGGTGAAATTTGATTTTTTGTATAAAAAATCAGCATATGCCTTATAGTCATTTGCATACTTGGAATTAATTTCTGGTTTTAAATTTTCAGGTAATGAACTGACATACATATCCACCAATTTGATAAATATCTTTTTATCTATTACTCCATCATAATTTTTGAAGTACGATTGGACGTTTTCTTGCTTCTCTGCAACTAATTTTGCAAACTCAGGTCCTTCTAATTTATCAAAACTATTAGAAAATCGAATTATTTCTGGACCATAATACCATATTTCCCAAAACAAATTAAATGCCACTTCAGAACTTTCAATATCGGCTTGCTTTTGTTTAAGGTCAGCTAATACATTTTTATAAGGCCCATCTTTTGGAACTCTTTTCATAAACTCAGCTTCTAAAGCCTGCTTTTTACCTACTGCATCTTTTTTCTTTAATCCTAAATTCTGACCTATCCATTTTTTGTAAGCATTGCTGATTCTAGATTGCTTTGATGCATATTGAATCTTGGTGTTCTCATCTGATGCCATAGCAGCATCAATTATCTCTAGACTTTTTTCTCGCATTGCTATCCGAGCTGGATTAACTTTGTTAATATACGTATCCAACGCATATGAAGTAAGATATTGCTGCGTTCTTCCAGGAAATCCAAATACCATTGTAAAATCATTTTCTTCTACACCTTCCATTGAGACTGGTAAATGCTTTTTTGGAGAATAAGGAATGTTAGCATCCGAGATTTCTGCTGGCTTATTATCTTTATCCGCATATATTCTGAATACAGAGAAATCACCCGTATGTCTTGGCCAAACCCAGTTATCTGTGTCGCCTCCAAATTTCCCAATTGCACTCGGGGGAGCACCTACTAAACGTACATCATTATACGTTTCTGTTACAATCATGTAGTAATCGTTACCATAATTAAATGGCTTAACAACAGCTTCATATCCATTTCCTTCAGTGGCTTCTTTAGCAATTTTCAAACTAGTTTCATAGCGCATCTTATAGGCTGTTTGCGCATCCATGGCATTTGTAATTCCTCTACTTACTCTTTCTGTAACATCTTCAATGCGAACAATAAATGTTGCCGTTAAGCCGGGGTTTTTTAATTCCTCCGCATTGGACATCGCCCAAAAGCCATCTTTTAAAAAGTTTTTTTCCAAGGAACTATGCTGTTGAATCTGACTAAATCCACAGTGATGATTTGTAAGGATTAATCCATTTTTGGAAACAACCTCCGCCGTACATCCTCCGCCAAAATGAACAATCGCGTCTTTCAAACTTGACTGGTTAATTGAATATATATCTTCGGCAGTCAATTTCATTCCTTGGGCTTGCATGTCATTTTCCAGTGCTTTCAATAAAGACGGAATCCACATCCCCTCGTGAGCGAGGCTATTTAAAGAGAATATAAAAGCTGTTATAATGATTAATATCTTTTTCATTTGCAGTGTTTTCAAAAAGGTTTTTAAATATTAATTATGCGAATGTACCCATTGGATTTGAATTATATGACTCTTAGCTGTACCTTTTTCTAAAATTGATTTTTGCTTTCGCTTTTTAAAGGTATTTTTGCTCTCCATGGAAATATTTAATTACATATTCTTTTTAGGAATTATCTTCATAGTTTTTAGCATCATTTGGTTTTTTATTGCCTTGTTACCCAAATATGTTTTAGGAAACAAAGATAATAATGTGCAAAATGTAATTCTAAACTATATAATTAAAGCCGCTCAATACTACTTTCTTGCATCTTTAACGGCTATCAAAGCGATTGACTTTATAAAAAAAGAAAATATTGATCCAAATCAAGGACCCCTTTACATTATCGTTGGTGGAATTGTTTTGTACTTATACCTGGCTGGAAAAATTGAGAGAAGCAAGATGATGTTTCAATTTCGTTCAAACCTGGGAGGTGGGAATTTTGAAAACACTGATAAATACGTGCCACACTTGGTGGGTTTAACGCTCATTTTTTATGCAATTTCATTCAACTATCCTTTTCTAATAGATAATTCCATAAATCAATGGTTTTTAGAAAGCATTAATGATTTTTATGATACAATTATTTTAGGTTGGATAATCGGATTTATTGGATTTTTCTTTTTAATTAATATGATTTTTAAGGGTATTAATGCTACGGGATTTTTATTCCAAACCATAGTAGCATTATTAACTGGGAAACCAGCTCCAAAAAGGAAGCCTAAAAGTCCATTTGGGAAGTTTGGAAACATGGGTAAAAGCAATCCATTTGGAGGCAATTCACCTTTCGGAAATACGGGAGATTATTTCCCTCAAAATGAACCCGAAGAAGTAGACTTGGATGACGATATGTATGTCGATTTTGAAGTGATGGATGAAGACGATCATGCGGAAAACAAAAACGACGATTAACACTGTTTTATGAAAATGAATTTAGTTGCTAGAACCTATGCCGGATTAGAAGAAGTTCTTGCAGAAGAATTAACTCAATTAGGCGCAGAACATGTTAAAGTGGCAAAAAGAGCGGTTGAATACGCTGGTGATAAAGAAATTCTTTATAAAAGTAATCTCTGGCTTAGGACAGCTTTAGATATCTTGAAACCCATACATCAATTCAAAGCTAAATCAACGGAAGAACTTTATGCTGGTGTTTCAGAAATTGATTGGACCGGTTATTTAGACTTAAAAAAAACTTTCTCTGTTCAAGCAATAGTTAACTCATCATATTTTAATCATTCGCAATTTGCTGCATTAAAGTGCAAAGACGCCATTGTAGATCAGTTTAGAGAAAAGACAAATGATAGGCCTGATATTGACAAATATGATCCGGATTTAAAAATTGTTATTCGAATCTCTGAAAATAAATGTTCTATTTTATTAAATAGTTCAGGAACTCCCCTTTTTAAAAGGGGATATCGAAAAACAACAGGAGATGCACCGATAAATGAGATATTAGCTGCAGGAATGATACAACTTTCTGGATGGAATGGAAAAACTCCGTTTATTGATCCAATGTGTGGTTCAGGAACATTGTGTATAGAAGCTGGCATGAAATCTCTAAATATCGCTCCAGGTATTTTAAGAGATGATTTTGCTTTTCATAAATGGAAAGATTTTGATGTAGAATTATGGGACATGCTCTATTTTGAAGCGAAAGATGCTATCAAAACAAGCGATGTCAAAATTTATGGCTTTGATATTTCTGGCCAAACAGTAAGAATTGCAAAAAATAACATGTCATCCTTCCGGGAACTACGAAAAAACATAACATTCAATCAAGCCGACTTTTTTAGTCTAGAAAAGTCTACTGAAAATGGTATCATTTTAACGAATCCGCCATATGATAAGAGAATTAAGCTGCAAGATGATGTTGCATTTTATAGCGATATGGGGAATCGACTAAAACATTTCTGGGAAGGGCATGACGCTTGGATAATTTCTTCAAACTTATTTGCACTCAAAAGAATAGGTCTTCGACCAAATAGAAATATTATTTTATACAATGGCCCTGACGAAAGTAAACTAGTGCATTTACCTTTATATAGAGGTAAAAAAGGTCATTAATCATAACATTACACCACTTATTATTTGCTAAACAATCAGATAGTCTTATTTTTGAGAATCAATCAAATTCACTTTGAGTAATTTATTTAAACAAATATTAGGTAATGTCACCACAAGGATAATGTTCCTAATTTATTTGAGTATTATTGGCATTACTACCTTTTTTATCATTTTTGGATATATAAATCAATTGAATTTATATGAAGAAGAAGAATATGAGAAATTACAAGCTCTTGCCTCTTCATTAGCTATAAATATTGATGGTGACTCGCACAACAAGTTGATGAAAGATCATCCATGGAAAGATGACATAACATCTGTAGATGAGAATGCTCAATATTTTGAGATTCATTCAATGTTAAGAAAGGTGCAGGAACAAAATAAGCTTAATACACCATTATATACTCTTTTGTACAATAGTGAGGAAGAAATTTTTTATTATGGCGTTCGTTCAGATCTTAGTGTGTATTTCCGTCATGAATACGAAATGTTTCCTGAAATCCTTTTAGAAAAAATGAATGAAGGAGGGACAATTCCAAGGTACAAAACTGAAAATGGAGAATGGTTGTCTGCTTTTTTCCCTATAACAGATTCAAATAATAAAACTGTAGGCCTGCTTGAAGCAGATATAGAATTCGGTTACTTCAGAGATATGGTTTTTAACCAATACAAAACACAAGCACTGATTTCTTTAGCTGTTATACTTTTAATGGCGCTAATATTAATTCCCTATGCAAGAAGAATCTTACGTGAAGATGATAAATTAACTCAATCAATTATTGAAAAAAATAGAGTTATTGGGTTGAAAAACAGAGATATTACGGATTCAATAAACTATGCGCGTAAAATTCAAGAATCGCTTTTACCGCATACAGAACACATTAAAGAAGCTTTACCTAATTCTTTTGTTTATTACAAGCCAAGAGATATTGTATCGGGCGATTTTTACTGGTTCAAAGAGATTGATGGCAAGCTATTACTATCTGCAGCCGACTGCACAGGACATGGAGTTCCAGGTGCTTTAATGAGTATGATTGGATTCTCGAAACTAAATGCAATATCTCATAATAAAAAAACTGATCCAGGATATATTTTAGAAAAACTAGATGAAAGTGTTCGGGATGTGCTGAGTTCAAAAAGATATGACCAAGAAAGTAAAGATGGCATGGACATGGCTCTATGTTCTTTCGATCTAAAAAACAAAAAAGTGCAGTATTCTGGAGCTTTTCGGCCACTAATTAAAATCAATGGTGAAAATATTGAGGAAACAAAAGGGAATCGATATCCTATTGGTGGAGGAAGTGCTTATACTAAAAATGGATTTAAAACACATGAATTTGACATTAATAAAGGTGATTGTTTCTACATGTTTTCAGATGGATTTCCTGACCAATTCGGAGGTCCTAGAGATAAAAAATTTATGAATAAAAAATTCAAATCCTTGCTGAAAGAAATTCAATTTTTACCAGCTACGGAACAAATGGTAAGACTCGATACCGAGCTAAAAAAATGGAAAGGTGAAACCGAACAAGTAGATGACATATTAGTCATCGGCGTTTGTTTTTAAGTTTATTATGTCCGTCATTATTTATTCCAAAAAACAATTTTCATATGAACAAGATGTGTAATAAAATTTTAAGTCTATTATTTTTTATCGCTAGTTTTTCAAGCTACGCTTTAGAGCCAATAGTTTTCAACGAGAAAACACAATCAATTCAACTCGATAAAAAAATCTTTATTACACCAGTTACTGAAACTGATAATCTTTCTGGATTAAATTATCAGCTAGTAAACAAACAAAATTCGGGAATTAAGTTCTTTTTGGATCAAACACCTTTTATTTATGTTGATGTTCACGACGAAAACATTAATTCAAACACTATTGATTCTATACTATTAAATTTTAATGGATATGAATTTAAATTCAAAGGGTACAGCAACTTTTTCATTGAAGGTTTATCAAAAGGAGATCATGAAGTAGAATTAAAATTTATACATCTCGATTTGAATGAAGAGCAAAGCTCAGTTAATTTTAATTTTAAGACTATTGAAGCAACACCACTTTTCACTAACGACGCTATCGTTATTGGATTACTGTTATTTTTATTGGCAATAATTTTTTACACTTCTAACCTTCCAATATTTAAAAGGTTTTATGGAATTGTACCCGCTTTACTTTTGTGCTATTTCTTACCTGCTTTCTTAAACTCTTTTAATATTATTTCTGGTGATTTTAGCAATCTATATTATGTTTCTTCAAGGTATTTATTACCGGCCAGTTTAATATTGCTCTGTTTAAGTATAGATTTAAAAGGTATTATACGACTTGGTCCAAAAGCGCTAATTATGTTTTTTGCAGGGACTTTGGGAATTATTATTGGAGGGCCAATTGCATTAATGATTGTTGCTTCGATAGCTCCCGAATGGCTGGGTGCTGAAGCTGGAGAGATATGGAGAGGGCTCGCAACAGTATCCGGCAGTTGGATTGGAGGGGGAGCAAACCAAACAGCGATGAAAGTGGTTTATGAAACACCTAATGATATATTCTCAAAAATGATAGTTGTAGATGTGTTAGTTGCAAATGTCTGGATGGCTGTATTACTATATGGAGCAGGAATTCATGAAAGAATTGACAAAAAATTTAAGGCCGATTCTTCTGCCATCACTGCTCTGAAAGAAAAAATGGAGGGTTTTGCTGCTAAAGTTTCTAAAATCCCCAGTACAACCGACTTAATGATAATAGCCGGAATTGGAATTGCAGGTGCAGGGTTAGCACACATATTATCGCAAATCACTACTCCTTATTTTAGCGAAATAAAAGATACGCTGGAAAGAATTGGATTAACCTCGTTTGCCAGCGGATTTTTCTGGTTGATTGTATTTTCAACCGCAATTGGTGTTGGATTATCATTTACTAAGTTAAAAAATTATGAAGGAGCTGGAGCTTCCAAAATGGGCAGTATTTTTTTATACGTA
>JAQWQH010000030.1 GCA_029244805.1 Flavobacteriales bacterium | reverse complement strand
TTGAATTGCTGGGATTCTTGTAGAACCACCAACTAATATAACTTCATCAATTTCGTTAATAGAAAGACCTGAGTTTTTGATTGCTGATTTACAAGGTTCAATTGTTCTTTTAACTAAACTGTCAATTAATTGTTCAAATTTAGCTCTAGTCAATGATTTAACCAAGTGCTTTGGCACACCGTCAACTGGCATAATGTAGGGTAGGTTAATCTCAGAAGTTGTTGTGCTTGAAAGTTCAATTTTAGCTTTCTCTGCAGCTTCTTTTAACCTTTGTAAAGCCATTGGATCAGCTTTCAAATCAAGACCTTCATCTTTTTGAAATTCAGCAGCTAACCAATCAATAATTGCCTGATCAACATCGTCACCACCTAAGTGCGTATCTCCATCCGTTGCTAATACTTCAAAAACACCGTCTCCTAATTCCAAGATAGAAACATCATGTGTTCCTCCACCAAAATCAAAAACAACTATTTTCATATCCTTACCAGACTTGTCCAATCCGTAAGCCAATGCAGCTGCAGTTGGTTCGTTGATAATTCTTTTTACTGTTAATCCAGAAATCTCACCAGCTTCCTTAGTTGCTTGTCTTTGCGAGTCATTAAAGTATGCAGGCACAGTAATTACCGCTTCTGAAACTTCTTGTCCTAGATAATCTTCAGCAGTTTTCTTCATTTTTTGAAGAATCATTGCAGAAATCTCTTGTGGAGAGTATTTTCTATCATCAATCTCAACACGAGGAGTGTCATTATCTCCTTTGATAACCTTGTATGGCATTCTGCTAATTTCTTTCGAACATTCGCTGAATTTATTTCCCATAAAACGTTTAATTGAAGATATCGTTTTTGTAGGATTCGTAATTGCCTGACGTTTTGCAGGATCACCAATTTTACGTTCTCCACCTTCTATAAAGGCTACAACTGAAGGCGTGGTTCTCTTCCCTTCACTGTTAGGTATAACAACAGGCTCATTTCCTTCCATTACAGAAACACATGAATTGGTTGTTCCTAAATCTATTCCAATAATTTTTGACATATTTTTTATTCTTTATTAATTCTTGATTTACGGCTTGCACATAGTCAATTCTTATGCCAATAAAATTTGAGAAGAAAACAGCTCAAGATTGTCATAATTAAGCTTAAAACATGACATGTTTTCTGACATTGTGTCGGATTTACTCGCTTTTACCGATAACTTCGAAGGTTCTTGATTTCTCATTTCCTAGTTCATCCATCAAGGTTAATACATGCTTTCCCTCTTCAGGAATCAATTCCATCTGATGAATACGTGTGGTTTCTCCCAAATATGCATCATCTAAATGCCAGTATATCTTTGTAGCGTTATCGCGATGCGAAGCTTCAAAAACCGTTTTACTTAATGTCCCATCCAGTTTAATCGGGACATATATTTTACTTTTTGATTTAGGATATATTATTCCAATTGGCAATATCTCTTCCGAAGAAGAACACCCCTTTCTAAACGGAGGCAATGGTTGGTAATTAGGATTATTGTTCCTATAAAATTTTTCGATAATAGAGGGAAGAACAAACCAAGAGGTAGTAAGCATATTACTAACTTCTTCACAATCACTGTTTACACGTTTACCTGAATTATCTAAGTGAATAACTTTATGATATGGACAAGCGACCGTATTTAAGCATGACAGGGGGATCCACACTGAATCAACAACTTCACAAATATCTGATGCTCTAAATCCACTGTGCTTGCAAATAGGAACCTGCTTCATTTCATCAAAAGGTTGATCAAACCAATCCGATTTTGGTAATATTTTGAATACATCAAACAATATAGGTGCTGCAGCTTTAACACCCACTATACCAGGCCTCCCCTCTCCATCTGCATTTCCTACCCAAACACCCACCGCATACTTTGGAGTAACACCAATTGCCCAAGCATCTCTAAAACCAAAACTTGTTCCTGTTTTCCATGCAATCTTTTGGGAAGAAGAAAATTGTTGCCAGTTAGCTTCGGCATCAGGCCTTGAAACAGCAAGCATAGCTTGGAATGTCATCCACGTTGCACCCGGAGATAACAATAGATTATCATTTACTCTATCATTAATAAATGACTTTACGTAAGTAGGTTGAATAAATTTAGATTTTCGTCCTACCGAGAAATCATTCAGGGTCTTTGCCATGTTTGCGTATATCGAAGTAAGCTCCATTAAACTAGCTTCTGCTCCTCCTAAAACAAGAGATAGTCCATAATTTGAAGAGGGACGATCAATGGTTGTCATCCCCATTCTGTTTAATTGATTGTGAAATTTTTGTACGCCAAACTTCTGCAACAATTTAACTATTGGCACATTTAAAGATCGGGACAACGCCCTACTTGCTGGCACTGCTCCATCGTATTTCTCATTATAATTTTTAGGAGAATATCCAGAAATTATAGTCGGAACATCTTGTATTAATTGATTGGGTGTGATCACTCCATCTTCCAATGCCCCAGCATATAAAAAAGGTTTAAGAATACTTCCTGTACTTCTTCTCGCCTTAATGACATCTACCTGATATCCGTATTCAGGATCTTTTCCTTTAGCATTTCCAACATAAGCTATTATATTTCCCGTAGCTACCTCCACTACAATAACCGACGCATTGTATATTTCATTTTCTTTTAATCGATTATGGTGCCGGTCCACGATGTTATTTATTTCATTTTGCAAAGAAGACTGTAATGTTGAATTAACTGTCTTTCCTTTGTTTTTGGAAGACATAATTCTATCTATCACATGGGGAGATATGTTTGGCAAACTTGGCGGTGCAGTTGGCAAAGGCTCACTTTTAGCGAGTTGTAATTCGGTTTCATCAATCTCTCCAACCAAATGCAATCGATCCAACAAACGGTTTCTTTTCGCAATTAATTTCTCTCTATTTTTACCGGGATGCATTAAGCTAGGGGCATTTGGCAATACAGCTAAAGTACTTGCCTCGGCCCAACTTAAATTTTTAGGACTGCGTCCAAAGTACCGCCAAGAAGCAGCGTCCAAACCAACTACGTTACCTCCCATTGGTGCATAAGAAGAATACAATGCAAGTATTTCCTCTTTAGAATAGCTCCATTCCATTCTGGTAGCCTGAAAAACTTCAATAATTTTTTCCCATATCGAACGTGATTTACCTTGTCGAGATAAGCGAATTGTTTGCATTGGTATTGTACTTCCTCCACTCACAACTCTACCTTCTGATATATTTTGTTTCATTGCCCTAGTAAAAGCTTTAAAACTAAACCCCATATGCGAATAAAAATCTCGATCTTCAAACTGAATTATAGCTTTTTGAAATTTATAGGGAACCGAGTCTCTAGCAGGAAAACGCCACTGCCCATCATCTGCAATACGAGCACCCAACATATTTCCATCTCTGTCCAAAAGAACCGTACATGTGGGTGTATTAAATAATTGCGTAGGGAGGCAAAAAAGCCAAATTAAAAATATGATACTAATAAACCCTAGTAGATAATACTTCCTCCGTATACTCCAGCTATAGAGTCTCTGAAAAGGTTTGGTTATAAGATTCAATAATTTCACCTCATAAAGGTAAAAAGATCAAAAGATAAATAAGGTCTAAATGAGAAAACGTAGTGATTCAATTATTTTTCGAGACACTCTTATGGAATAATCTTTTTACTATTAACTGGCATTGTGAATTTGCAATTCCCAAATATGCAAATCAGAAGGATAACAAAGAGGAACTAAGAATACACATTAATCACCGGTTAACTGCTCAAAACTATAATATATGAAGTATTTCTTCTACAATAAAACTGGGATTTCTGTCGCCTGCTACTACTTTGTCGGAAGACATATATATTTTCTGTCTTTTTATAAATAAGCTATGTAATTCCTCATTTTTATCATCCAAACCAGATTTTATAAGTGGTCTTGATTTCTGGTTTATTTTTAATCTTTCTGTTATCGAATCATAGGATGTATTTATAAATAGTACCGTTCCCAATTTCTTGAGCTTTCTCATGTTATCCTTATGACATGGCATACCTCCTCCGGTTGCAATAATGTATTTATTTTGGTAGATATTGGCAATAAAATTACTTTCCAATTCCCTAAAGTACTCCTCTCCTTTATTTTCAAATATCTGAGCAACCGAAATTCCTTCTTCTTTTTCAATTTCTGTATCCGTG
>JAQWQH010000049.1 GCA_029244805.1 Flavobacteriales bacterium | reverse complement strand
TCTTTTTTAGAATCAAAGTGTTTGTATACAGTAGCTTTTGACTTTGATAGTATATTGCATATATCATTTGTCGATATATTTTTTATTCCTTGCTCCATAAAAACAGGATAAAGTAGGTGAGCGAAATCTTCCCGCTTTTTTGGTGATTTTAACCGTTCTTTATCCACTGATATTCTTCCCATGTCAAACAAATGTAAACTAAAAATGAAAAGTAGTTTACTTTTTTTATTATATTTGTTTTAAATCAAACTTGACTTTATGCAGATAAAAAGAAATTTAAGCTATTTGTTGGCTTATATATCCATCGGGTTAGGATTTGTTGGGCTGACTTCTAGCGGTTGGTTAACTTTTCTTTTACCGATTTATGCATTTATTGTAATTCCGCTTTTGGAATTAGTACTAACGGTGAGTGAAGGCAATATTTCGAAAGAAGAGGAAGAGAAGTTATTAGTTAATAAAATGTATGATTGGGTTGTTTATCTGATTGTGCCCGCTCAATGGAGTTTATTAATACTTTTTCTTTTTTCCGTACAAGAAAAGTTGGAAGTTTATGAGTTGGTTGGACGAATAATAACATTTGGATTAGCCTGCGGTGTGTTTGGAATAAATGTAGCACATGAGTTAGGGCACAGAACAAAACAGTATGAGCAATGGATGTCGAAAGCATTATTATTAACCTCTCAATACATGCATTTCTTTATAGAACACAACAGAGGTCATCATAAGAATGTAAGCACTGAAGATGATCCGGCAACATCTAGGTATGGTGAGTTGGTTTATTCTTTTTGGTTTCGTTCTATGATAATGGGGTATATTTCCGCTTGGAAATTGGAGTTTTTTAAATTAAGAAAGCAAGGTCGAAGTAAATTACATTGGAGAAATGAAATGGTGTTTTATGCTATGTGTCAATCTGGGTTGTTGATCGCAATTTTATTCTTATTCAATTGGCAAACGATGGTAATGTATTGGATTAGTGCTATTATCGGTATACTGCTGCTAGAATCGGTTAACTACATTGAACATTATGGTTTAAAAAGACATACAGGTGATACAGGTAACTTTAAAAAAGTCATGCCTGTGCATAGTTGGAATTCAAATCATTCTTTGGGAAGAGGTATTTTGTTTGAATTGAGTAGACATTCAGATCATCATTATAGACCAAACAGAAAGTATCAAATACTCAGACATTTTGAAGAGTCTCCTCAAATGCCAACTGGGTATCCTGGAATGATAATCTTGGCATTGTTTCCACCCTTATGGTTTTATGTCATGAATAAGAGAGTCCGAAATTTGCAAGAAGAAAATTCAGATTTAATAGCGTCTGTTGTTTAATTTGTATCTTTAAATTGGACTAATTCTGGAAAAACTGAATTGATATCTTCATTTCTAATTGTGTCTATTTTTTCTGTTTGTATTGCAAATTCTTTTAAATGTGTAGCATTAGCATCATTCATCATATAGTCAATTACTGCTTCGAATTCTTTAATTACAATTTCTGAAGCATTGTTTTCATGTAACCATTCTATGTGAGCGATTAAATTCTCTTTGGATTTTTCCTTAACTGATTTGAGTACGTTTTTACAATTATAATAATTCGGACGATCTAATATGTTGAGATAGATATCATTGATTGTTATCAAATTATTCTTAACAAAATATTGATGTAAATCACATAGCGTAAGTATAGATAAGTTGCTCACCGTGGGAGCAATTTCAATTTTAATGTGTGGGCATTTTTCTTTGACTAAAATTATGTTTTCTAAAAACTTATTCCATTTCAATCCCCTTCTTCTATAGGCTACATTTTCGCCGATTGCATCAATGCTTACAGCTAGGGTAATTTTCTTGAAATGTTTCCAATAGTGCAGTGCACTATTACCTTTTAGGGTTAATGTACTTAAATTTGTGTTGTACCGTAAATGCAGGTTAGTTTGATTTTTATCAAGTAAAGAATCTAAGAAAGAATAATGTTCTTCCATCATCAATGGCTCCCCACCTGCGAAGTATACTTCTGCTAATTCCGCGTCCAAGGCGAACAAGTCGTCAATGAATTTTTCATTCTTGGGTGTTGCTTTTATTATAGCCTTATCACCAAAATTCGTTTTCAATAATTTAGCGTCATTAAACCAGCTAGAACTTGCTCCATGCCAACAAGTTCTGCACTTCAAATTGCAAACGTTACTGTAGCGAATATCTAAATAAACAGGTTTTGACTGCTTGCAAACACCATCAGAAGATGTCTT
>JAQWQH010000235.1 GCA_029244805.1 Flavobacteriales bacterium | reverse complement strand
TGTAGAAGGTGACTGTAACAGACTTGCCAGATCTGCTGGATATGCTGTAGCGGAAAAACCAGGAGGAACCGCATTTAATCCACTATTGATATATGGTGGCGTAGGCCTTGGAAAAACACATTTGTCCCATGCAATTGGAATCTCTATCAAAAATAGATTTCCAAATAAAACGGTTCTTTATGTGTCATCTGAAAAATTTACGCATCAATTTATCGATTCAGTAAAAAACAACAATACAAACGACTTTATACACTTCTATCAAATGATAGACGTGTTGTTAATCGATGATGTTCAATTTTTTGCAGGAAAAGAAAAAACACAAGACGTGTTTTTCCACATCTTCAACCACCTGCACCAAACAGGAAAACAACTTGTTCTTACTTCGGACAAACCACCTGTGGAACTGCAAGGAATGGAACAAAGACTATTGTCTCGTTTCAAATGGGGGCTATCTGCAGATTTACAAGTCCCTGATTTGGAAACTAGAATAGCAATACTTCAAAAGAAAATGTACCAAGATGGCATCGAACTTCCGAAAGAGGTTATCGAATACCTAGCTTACAGTATCTCAACTAACATTAGAGAGCTAGAAGGAGCATTAATTTCTTTAATTGCCCAATCTTCTTTGAATAAAAAATCTATTACGCTAGACTTAGCAAAACAAATGATAGATAAATTTGTTAAGAATACTGCGCGAGAAGTTAGCATTGAATACATTCAAAAAGTTGTTTGTGATTATTTCGACTTACCAATAGAGTTAATGAAATCGAAAACAAGAAAGAGAGAAGTTGTCCAAGCCAGACAAATTGCAATGTACTTCTCAAAGAAAATGACTAAATCTTCTTTGGCAAATATAGGAATGCACTGTGGAGGAAAAGATCATGCGACGGTACTGCACGCTTGCCGCACCGTAAACAACTTAGCAGACACGGATAAAACATTTAGAAGATACTTGGACGATTTAGAAAAGAAACTAAGCCTGCAATAACAAAATCAAAACTCCTTTATTTAATTATAAGGGAGTTTTTTTTGCTCAAAATCTGCTTCAGAAACGGTGTGATTGGCAGGTTTAATTATTTCAGCTTTTGTGGTAGTGTCTTTTTAAAACTTACACCCACCTATTGTGCAGATAGATTCTGGAAATATAAATTAGAACAACAGGAGAACATCTTTTTGAGATAGGTCAACTTTTGATTGGGAATTCGAAAAATATTTTATCGATCAGATATAGAATATTGGAATATTCGAGGAATGGTAAAAACATGATTTGCGATAACAAAACAATTTGACATAGGTATAGTTAGCGATATTTCTAACTTATTTTCATTTGACTTATTTTAGAATCAATAAATCAAATTTGCCAGATCTAAAAAGAAAACCCGAATCCAATATACACTGCTTCAGGCCATGCCACACCCATCCGAAATATAAAATTTCCTCCAGGTTCTTGAATCCTCCAACCTATGGTCGCTGCAAAAGGAAGATACCCCTGCATTCCTCGGTTAATAACATATCTAGGTCCTGCACCTAGCTCTAAATGATGTTTATTAGCACCTGATAAGACACCAAATTGACCAAGAATGTAATTTCCTTCATCACCCCATGTCGAATATCCTCCAAAACCAACTTTAACAAAAGATAAGAATTTACTATTCTGGGTCATCATTCTCTCATAATATCCAGTTGCCGTTAAATACAATCCACCGATACCGACATTTCCATATATTGCATTTTTATAAAACCCAGCATCTTTTATGCTTTCTTTTTGACTGTAAACAATCCTAGTTGACGATAATAAGATTGTAATAGTGATCAGCAAAATGGTTTTCATACTAATTTTCATAAGGCATTAAGTTGCCAACGCTTTGTAATGGATCGTTGTGGAAAATCAGCTATGATTTTGCCGCCGTAACCGAAATATAGCAAATTGCAATGAATTTCGATTAAAGAATTCAGACGCAATGAGCTATACAGCCCCTATCCTCTCTCGCTTATCCCCAATTCAATTCAGACATTATAGTTTTTCTGTACTCTGTTTGAACTTGATTTGGTGTCTTTATTATATATTCTTTTGCTCTTTTGAATTCAGAGTTTTTTAAACTTTTTAGATGATATACAATTTCACTAACTGATGGTCTTTTGTCTTGAGTTTTTTGATTCAAATAAAGACCTGTCCAAATTGCTACATCTAATTCCTTTGTGATCAACCATTCTTGAATTGTCTTTTGAATTGAGTTTTCAGCCACGTCATTTTGTTTGATAAAGTGAATTCTTTTGTCTATTGTTCCTTCTCTCTTTCTTAATGAATGAAACGCTAATTCAAAAGCATTCGTATTCATTAAGTTCCATAATGTAGTTATCGGCTTAGATTCCTTATCTATGACCAATGTTACTCTTTTATCAGTTGATATTCTTACGAATTCAATCGGAAGGTTTGGACCATCAATGAACCAATCCTGTGTTTTTATTTTTAAATCACCTGGGTTCCAAATTAAAGAACCCCAGCCTAAGCAGGCTATTTTCATTTAATATCCAATTATTAATATCTCTTTTAATTCACATAATCAACGTAACATGATAAAATAGAGGACCAACACTTGAATTCAGCAGCAAATATTATGGACAAACAGACAGTCCTTTCCGACTCTGCAAATAAGCATATGAATTGCCCTTTGCTGGGCAATGTTGGTTTATTTCAATTCTGCTCTACTTTTACTCTTTTTAGACTGAGCATATTTAATGAATTACCCTCCAGCCCATTTACCTTATTATTTACAACCCTGAAAGTTTCAGCATAAAAAAGAGGGATAACCGGCACCTCTTCTTGAATCAAAATCTGCATTTCCTTGTACAACTCATAGCGAGTCGCATCATTATTTTCATACAAAGCTGCTTCGTACAACAAATCGTATTCAGGATTATTAAAATGCGTATAATTTGAACCATTTTCAGGGTAAAAGTTATTACTATAAAACAATTGAAAATAATTAATCGCATCAGGATAATCCGCTACCCAAGACTTTCGGTAAAAGTTCACATCGAACAATGCAATTCGCTGTGTCATGGAAGAAGCAGTATGAATATCTATATTTACCTTCAATCCTAAATTCCCTATTGCTTTTTGCAAATATTGACAAAGACCCTGAAACTCGACAGTTGCAACTAAAGTAATTTCAGGCGCACCCTGGCCATTAGGAAAGCCTGCTTCGATTAACAACTGTTGCGCTCTTTCAAAATCGAAATTAAAACCTTCAATTTTATAAGCCTCAAATCCTGGCATACCATCTGGCACAAAACCCTTTGATGCAGGCTTACCTATGCTGTTTTTCTGATATTTTATTATCTCTTCCCTATCAATACCATACCCAATGGCTTGTCTAACCAATTTATTTCTTAAGGGACTATTCTTAACACTTTCCATTCGAACATCCATCAATATCCCTAAATACTCAGTATTTAACCAAGGTAATTTTTGAAGGTGAAAATCATCTTGCATTTCTGATCTTAAATTACCTGAGTTAGTTATAAGCTCATCTTTATCATCTTCACTTAATCCGGAAATCATATCAAGTTTACCCATTTTAAATCTTAAATACTCTTGACTTTTTGTTTTCATAAAACTTACGGATACGGCGTCTAAATAAGGTAATCGAACACCATCTTCATCTCGTTCAAAATAATTTTTATTCTTCACCATTACCAATTTGATTTCAGGCTTCTATGATTTAAACATAAATGGGCCCGTTCCCACGGGGTGCTGACCAAAATCCAACCCATATTTCTCTATAACTTCTGAAGGCACAATCGAACAAAAAGGCAACGATAACTGAAAAATAAATGATGGCTGCGGTTCTTTCAAGAAAATTTTAATCGTAAAATCATCAACTTTAACCATTCCTCTAAATTTTGACAACTCACTTCTGTCAATATTCTGAAAAACATACTTACCAGAGGAAGCAGTAGAGGGATCAATAATCCGGAGGAACGAATAAATAACGTCATCGGCAGTTACCAACCTTCCTTTACCCCCTTGAAAATTTTCATTATCATGAAAATAAACGTCATTTCGCAAATAGAACGTATACTCTTTGCCATTTTCCGATATTTCCCATCTATCCGCAATCGATGGAACCACCTCTAGCTTACTATTTAGTGAAACCAAACCACTAAAGACTTGACTAACTGCTATGAAATCCTCAAACCCGCGAACAAAAGCAGGATCTAATGTAGATATTCCAGCTGATTCATTGTACCTAAAAACTGTTTTATCCGTACCTGGTTCTTTATCTTTTTCTGTTCCTTTGCATGAAGTCAGAAATAATGATATCAGGAATATTTGTAGTACTTTTTTCATAAAACTGCAATTACAATACGATATTACAAAATTGCCGGGCAGTTTACAAAGACCAATAAGTTATGTTCTTCACAATTTTATTCACAGAAAACAAATCCATGGATTCATTTTCATACAAGTAATATTTATAGCTTTGCAGGATGCGTAAAGTAAATTCGTGGATCAGTGCATTTCGCTTAAGGACACTTCCATTATCACTATCAAGTATTTTAATGGGATCTATTATTGCCTATTCTCATGGTAAATTTACAATTCCCATAGCTGTCTTAGCAATCACAACAACTGTTTTCTTACAGGTGCTATCCAATCTAGCTAATGACTACGGAGATTCAAAAAAAGGCACAGATAACATCAATAGAATTGGCCCGGAAAGAGCGGTACAAAGTGGAGCTATTTCTTTAGATGAGATGAGGAATGGAATTATAACAAGTAGCATACTATCATTGCTTTCTGGGATTACTTTAATCTACATTAGCCTAATAGAATACAACCTTATGTATCTTATTACATTCTTCGTTTTAGGAATAGCAGCAATTGCTGCAGCAATCAAATATACTGTAGGCAAAAAACCCTATGGATATGCTGGTCTTGGAGATTTATTTGTCTTTCTCTTTTTTGGAATTACTGGGGTTATCGGAACCTATTTTTTGCACACGCATAATTTCGACCTGACATTAATTCTCCCAGCCACAAGTGTTGGACTATTGAGCACAAGTGTGCTTAACATGAATAACATGAGAGATATTCAAAATGACGCAGAAAATAATAAAGAAACATTAGTTGTTAAAATGGGCATTAGAAAAGCAAAAACCTACCACACCGCACTCATTACAGGAGCAATTGTATCTTTTAGTGTATTTTTATTATTGAATGAAAGCTCTTACACCTGCTTAATTTGCCTAATACCTCTACCTATTTTCTTACTCAACATAAAAAAAGTTTGGACCTTTAAAGATAATCGAGAACTAGACCCTGAATTAAAAAAACTAGCATTAAGTACCTTTCTGCTGACGCTGCTTTATGGTATCAGCTCTATCCTTTAGCTAATCTTTCTTTGTATAGAAACCTTTTCTGAGAAGACTCAAATGGGCGATATATATAATACACATATCCATTTTCAATTTTTATATTTTCAATAAACCGGAATTTGAGCTTAGTAGTTTTTCCAGTAAGCGCCGTTCTGAAATTTAATTGTCTTACGTAAGTGTATCCTCCTCCATTATAAATTGCATAAATCAATTCCTCCAACTTATCTTTAATTATAGGTTGCTCCCATTTTTCTCCTTTAGGGGCTTGATGATAATTCATGAAATATACACCAGCACTATCGTTATATTCATCAAATAGTAAAATCTTGTTTTTGTATTGATCAAAAACTAAAACAGTATCATTAATTATAAACAAGGGTGCGTACACCGGCTTATATAATATATCGTGCGTGAATGAATTTGCCCCAATCCAAATTTCCTTATCAATTCCTGTAGCTTGCTCTTTTCGATATGCCCACAATTTATCTCTTCCGCTTACATATTTATATTGTGCTCGGTACAACTCCATCATAAAGTCATCTTTCACCTCATACAATTCAGTATGTGCAGTATCATTTCTTTCTGTGACGTAAAATTTCACAGCCGGATATAGCTCGTTATAATTTGAATAATAATACTTGTCTCCAATTGTATCAATTACTCTATGATGAAAACCATAAAAATCTTCATCACTTATCGAAATTAAATGAATTTGCCCTCCTCGTATATTTATTCTATAAATCTTATCTTCACATAAAATGTAATTGTTTGCCGCATAATCCGTATACAAATGTAAAGCACGGCCAGGTATAGTGTAAGTATCTACTAGTGCTTGCTCGGAATCGGTTAACAATAATTTCGCTTGTTTATCAAGCGTTTTCTCATAGACCAATAAAAGCATCCTGTCCTCTGGGAAAAAAGAATAATCCTCAACGGAGTAAAGTTGACTTCCAAAAACCGTATCCACCTTGAATGCTGAAACAATTACTGGACCAAGACTA
>JAQWQH010000231.1 GCA_029244805.1 Flavobacteriales bacterium | reverse complement strand
CACTAACATTAGAGTCGCCCATTACATCAGCTGCTAATTGCTCGAACTCGGTCCAATCTTCAGACATCAACGCTTCATAGCGTTTTTTATCCCAGACCTCCCACAAGTCGACATTCGCAACCATGACAATCTCTTTCTTAATGCTAGCCCAACCTAACAGACTTTTCGGCAACAACACTCTCCCATTAGAATCTACAGACACTTTGGTAGCGCCTTTTTGAAACATACGAGCAAATTTCCGATCCTTCGCCTTAAAACGGTTAAGCTCTCGCAACCTATCCAATACACGAGTCCACTCGCTCATTGGATAAACAGAAAGACAATCGTCTACTCCACGCGATATCACAAAATTTTCCTGATCCTCGGGAGACAATTGCTTACGCATATCAGAAGGCAACAACAACCTTCCTTTTGCATCAATTTTACAGTGATATTCTCCAATGAATCCGTTCATTTTATTCTTTCGCGCAGTGTATTTAAGCGTAAATCTACCGATAATTTACCCACTTTTACCCACTATTTATTAATTGTGAATAACTTTCAACGCTGCAAATATATTTTAGTTTCATTATATACCAAAATAAAGCCCTATTAATAAGACATAACAAGAAAAAATAACCAAATAATAGAGGTGGTAAATTGTGGGAACTATGTTAACAACTTCTTGTTAAAAAGAGACCAAACGAACACACTCCTCATCTTCATTTTACATGAGCACTTTTGCCTATTTTTTCAACAATCTATTTTTGATGCAATTATATTTCCTTAGCTTTTTTAATAAAAAAAGGCGTATTTTTGAGTAAGTAAAACAAAGACCATATGAGCTTAGACTTAATCGAAGAAGGAAAATTTAGGTACGTAAAAGTTGGAGAAGGGGAACCACTCATACTGCTACACGGACTATTTGGGGCCCTGAGTAATTTCCAAGATGTAATTAATGGCTTCTCAAATGAATACCAAGTTGTTATTCCGATGCTCCCTATTTATGAACTACCCCTTTTAAAAACTAACGTTAAAAACATTTCCCGTTTTTTAGAAGACTTCATAGAGCACATGGAATTTGACAAAGTAATTTTACTTGGGAATTCACTAGGAGGACACGTTGGGCTAGTTTATTCTGACAATAATCCTCACAAAGTGGACAAGCTTATACTTACCGCAAGTTCTGGACTTTATGAAAATGCATTTGGCGGGTCCGTCCCAAGAAGAGAAGACAAAAACTACTTACGAGAGAAAATCTCCTTAACATTTTACGATCCGGCAATGACAACAGACGAATTGGTCGACGAATGTCACGAAGCCGTAAACAATAGAGATAAAGTAATTCGAATATTAGCAATTGCAAAATCTGCTATTCGACACAACATGGAGAAAAACCTCCCCAACTTTAAAATGCCAACTTGCCTTATTTGGGGAAAAAACGATACTATAACACCCCCAGAAGTAGCGGAAGACTTCAACAAACTCATTGAAAATTCCGCATTATTTTGGATTGACAAATGTGGCCATGCACCTATGATGGAGCACCCTCAAGAATTTAATAGAATTCTCAAGGAATGGCTAGACAAAAACAAGTAAGCATACCTTACCATTATGAAAATAAAAACCTCCGAATTCGTTATTAGTAATACGAATTGGCGAAAAAGCCCAAAAGCCAACTTACCCGAATATGCTTTTATTGGAAGATCAAATGTTGGAAAATCATCATTAATCAACATGCTCCTTGACAGAAAAGAGCTCGCCAAAGTATCTGGCAGACCCGGTAAAACAACATTAATCAACCACTTTATTGTAAATGACGAATGGTACATTGCAGATTTGCCAGGATATGGCTTTGCTAAAGTCTCCATAAAACAAAGAAATAAGTTCAACAACTTTACACTTGAATACCTGAGAGGAAGAGAAAACCTTATGTGCGTCTTCGTGCTTATTGACTCCCGACTTCCACCTCAAAAAATTGACACAGATTTCATGGAATATTGTGGAAAAAAAGACATTCCCTTCGTAATGTGCTTCACCAAAATGGACAAACTTACTAGCAGAGAATTAAACAAAAATCTTACACATTACAAAAAAGAAATGCTCAAAACTTGGCATGAACTTCCTCAAATATTCATAACGTCTTCTAATTCAAAACATGGACAAGAATCCGTCCTTAAGTTTATTGAATCAACCAATTCATATTTCAATATTGACTAATTAACCTGAACAAACCCAAAAACATATTCATTAGCCCATTAGATTGGGGACTAGGACACACCACAAGATGTATTCCTTTGGCAAAAGAGCTAAACAGTCTAGGGCACAATATTATTTTTGGGGTAAATGATGAGCAAAAACATCTACTAAAACAAGAATTAGACTTTGCCAGGTATATTCAATTCGAAGGATACAATATAGAATACCCCAAAAGAGGAAGCATGGGAATTAAAATGCTACTAGAATTTCCAAAAATATTAACCCGAATAAGAACAGAACACAACGAATTGCAAACTTTAATTGACAAACATAAATTTGACCTTGTCATCTCTGACAATCGGCTTGGACTTCATACACATAAAATACCCTGCATCTATATAACGCACCAAATCAATATTCAAGGCCCAAACTTGATCAAAAATCAACTACACAAAATACACGGGAAATACATCAATCGTTTTACACATTGCTGGATTCCCGACTCTGAAAGCAAAATAAATTTGGGAGAGGAATTAAGCCATGGAAAACTGCACGACAATTGCTCCTACATAGGAACGCTATCTAGGTTCAACGAAAAAGCAACCTCAGAAAATGAAGACATCGACTATCTAGCAATAATCTCTGGCCCCGAACCTCAGAGAAGTCAATTCGAAAGTATTATTATAGCTGAGTTCAAAAACCTAACCGAAAACAAGTGTGCTATCCTCGGAGGGAAACCTCTAGAAGAATCAACCAGCATGCTTGAAAACATTGAATATTATTCTCACTTAAACTCTAAAGATTTTTACCAATTAGTTTGCCGCTCACAGAAAATAATTTGTAGACCAGGATACTCGTCTATAATGGACTTGTCTGTCTTACAAAAACCTGTACATTTTATACCAACACCTGGACAAACCGAACAAGAGCACCTTGCAAAACTACACGGAAAAGAAAACGGATGGAGCACACAAAATAAGCTGAGAATTAGCAACAAATTAAAATGCAATATGGTTTCAGAAACCAAACAAAACCTAAAAACCCTGAAGTGGTAAAATGCAAAAATGGATTATCCTTTTTTTAATGTAAAAGAAAAGGTAGAACCTTGACCATCGGTACTTCTAACATCTATAGTTTGACCATGCGCCTCAACTAAATGCTTAACAATAGCCAGACCTAAACCAGACCCACCTTCATTTCGCGCACGACTTTTATCCACCCTATAAAAACGTTCAAACAACCTTGGTAAATGCTCCTCTTCTATGCCTATTCCATCATCAGACACTTCAATCAAAATATTATCCTCTAAATCAAAAAACCTAACCTCTGTCTGCCCATTCTCGACTCCATAATTAATCGAGTTGTTGATTAAATTCCCCAGCACTTGCCCTACTTTATCCCTATCACACAGAACATTAATCTCCTGATAACCTGCACGTTTCAAATCTAAACTCAAACTCACGTTTCTTTTTTGAGCTTTAATTTCCAAACTCTCAACAATCTCCTTTGCTAAATCAACAATATTAACTTTAGTGGTATTCAACTTTAACTCCTCAGACTCTATCTTTGTTATAACATCCAAATCTTCAATTATCCCAGTTACCCGATCAACACCTTTAGATGCCCTCTCTAAAAACGCGCGGTTTATATTCTCATCCTCCAAGCCACCTTCCAACAATGTTAATATATAACCTTGAATACTAAATATTGGTGTTTTCAATTCGTGGGATAAGTTTCCCAAAAACTCTCTTCTAAATTCTTCTTGAAGTTTTAATTTCTCAATTTCCTCTCTGCTCTTCTCAACCCAAACCAATACTTCTTTCTCCGTTTTACCCAAAACATCCTCATTCATGTTTAATGGAAAATCACCCCTGTTTATTTTAAAGTTATGAATTGTACGATACAAAAGTCTTATCTTTTGAGTTATAAGCTTCTCCAGTAAATAATAGATTATCAAATAGCATAAAATCAATAAAACAAAGAACATCATTAGTATGTAACGCTGATTAATCGTTACCCCAGAGAGATACAAAGTCAGCTCAACAGCAACCACTGAAAGAAGCGAGAGCATACATGCTGCTAGAATTGAAAATTGCCGAGGTGTTTTAATCAACATATAATTTTATTGATACTTTGCGCACAAAATTATTAAATTCGCTGAATAATTACGATTAATAGACTATTACCATTTTCAAATGATTAATTACAACCCAAAACTGTGGTTTAAACATATTTTTCACTTTCCAAAAAGTGACACCATATATATCCTATGGAAAGAACTTATTATAATAGGCCTCTTTTCTGCCGGAATCACCTATGCGGAAATTGAATACATGGAGGATACAACTGTTTTTCAGGACATGATAGCCGTTTACTCCTTAGTTGGGTTTGTATTGTCGCTTTTATTGGTTTTTAGAACAAATACAGCTTATGACAGATGGTGGGAAGGAAGGAAAAAATGGGGAGAACTCGTCAACAACTCACGAAATTTAGCAATTAAAATCAGCTCGATGATTGACAACAATGAGGACAGAGCTTTTTTCTCAAGAATGATTCCGAATTATGCCTTCTCAATGAAAGAGCACTTGAGGGGAAAGGTAATTATTGAAGAACTTGAATTAACAGACACTGAAAAAGCAGAAATAGAACTCACGGAACATAAACCTAATTTTGTTGCGCATTCAATGTATAAAAAACTACACACCATAAAAAAAGAAAAGAGAATTTCGGAAGAAGAATTTCTATCTATTGACAATAATCTCAAAACCTTCTCTGATATAATTGGAGCATGTGAAAGAATAAGAAACACCCCTATTCCTTATTCATACAGCTTGTTTTTGAAGAAATTTATTTTTCTCTACGTTATCACACTTCCCCTTGGGTTTGTAAGTAGTTTTGGATATTACACACCAGCAATCTCAATTTTCATATTTTACATCCTCGTAAGTTTGGAAGTTTTAGCCGAAGAAATTGAAGACCCATTCGGAAAAGACGCAAATGACTTACCAACAGGTAGTTTATCCAAAAAGATAAGAGCCAACGTTCAAGAAGTTCTTCGATAACC
>JAQWQH010000225.1 GCA_029244805.1 Flavobacteriales bacterium | reverse complement strand
TGCTAGAATTATAGAATCGATACACACTTATTTATACCAACTCGAATATTTCAAATAATTATCAGCAATTCGCATTATTTCACCTTCAAATAAAGTTTGATCAACTTCCTTTATTTTCTTGGCTGGAATACCAGCATAGATACATCCGGTTTGAACATGTGTTCCCTGGGTAACAACTGATCCGGCTGCAATTATAGAATTACTTTCTACGATACAATCATCCATCACAATTGCTCCCATTCCAATTAGAACATTGTCTTTTATGACGCAGCCATGCACTATAGCGTTATGACCTATTGAGACATTATTACCAATTGTTGTGGAATGTTTTTTATACGTGCAATGAACAATTGCACCGTCTTGGACATTGACCTTGTTGCCCATCTTAATGAAATTGACATCAGCTCTTACAACTGCGTTAAACCAAAAACTACAATCTTCACCGCATTCTAGATCTCCAATTATTGTTGCATTTTCAGCTAAGTAGCAATTCTTTCCAAATTGTGGAATTTTGTTATTTATTTGTTTTATTAGTGCCATAGGTTTTTCTTTCAAATCAAAAGTAACTAGTTTTACATCACAACAAAAATAAATTATGAAAAGGCCAGTTAATATGTATGCCGAAACTACTCCAAATCCAGCAACGATGAAGTTTGTCGCTGATGTTATGTTGGCAACTGATGGAAATACTGCTGAGTATGTTAATCAACAAGAAGCAAAAGGGAGCTCAAGTTTAGCGGAGGCATTATTTAATTTCCCATTTGTAAGTGGTGTTTTTATTGCTTCTAATTTTATTGCAATTACCAAAACGGATGCCTTGCAATGGGAATATGTTTCAGAAGAATTAAAAGCATTCGTTTTGGATTGGTTGCAAAACAACGAGGTGATTATAGAAAATGTTCCTTTAGAGAGAGAGGTTGAGGTGGCGCAAGAAGGGAATAAACAAACCGTAAGTTCTGCACCGCAAATCACAACCGATGCGGATAAACAAATATTCGAGTTGTTAGAAGAATTTGTGAGGCCAGCGGTTGAAAGTGATGGAGGTGCAATTGACTTTCAGTCATTTGACCCAATAACTGGAACGGTGACCGTAGTATTAAAAGGAGCTTGTAGTGGATGTCCTTCATCTACAGCTACATTAAAAGGTGGAATTGAAAGTTTATTAAAAACACACATGCCAGAAGTTCAAGAAGTTGTGGCTTTGGAGGGATAGAACTATTCAGCTAATTTTTGCCTAATTTCTATATTGACTATAGAGAGTTATTCTGACTTTTCTTTCTGTTGTTTTGAAAAAAAATGATCAGTATGAGTAGGCAGGATATTGCAAGGAAGAAGTAACTCCCTGTTTTAGAAATTGCTTTTTCAGATTCTAAATCTTGATTTATTTCCTTTAACTTCTTATTACTATTCTTAATTATATCTAGTTGTTCTCTCTGGTTTTGAAATTGATATTTCATTTCCATTTCTTTTAGTTTATCAAATTGCTCATTAGAAAAAATACTTTCTTGCAGTTCTGAGTATTGTAAATGAAATTCATATGCTTTCTTGTAATCTTTTAAATCATAATACAATTCAGAAAGACTCTGGTATATGTCCTTTACATCGGTTTTTGAATCAACTTCCAAAGCAAGTTTTAAGCCGTTATTATAATAGTATAATGAACTATCATAGTTTTCTGTATAGAAGTAGTAATCACCTAAATTCCTTAAGCTTTCCGAATAGTTAAGTGTATCTCCTAGCTCTTTACGCAAATTCATCGCATATAAAAAGTTATTATATGAATCTTTCATTTTTCCATTTAAGAAATCAATGATTCCTAAATTATTATATTGATGCGCAATTTTATGCGTGAAATCAATTTCGGAATAGAAAGCGAGTGCTTTTTTATAGTAGATTTCTGCAGAGTCAAGTGTTTGGAGGTTCTGGAAATAAATACCTCTTAAATTACAAGCATTCGCATATTCTAAATTGTCATTTGTAAGCTTACTTATAATAAGTGATTGATTGTTGTATTCAAGCATTTTTTCATAGTCACCAATGTCTAGATAGAGGTAGGTAATGTTATTTAGAGTTGCCAGTAAATAGGAAGAATCAGGCTCCTCTTCTTGTAATTTTTGAATTGATAAAAAGTAATATTCTAAAGCTTTATCGTAATCTGTTTGTTCATGATGAATTCGTCCTATCCAATTTAGTGTGTTTGCAGTTTCTGTTATTTTACCATGTTTATACCTTATCTGTAAAGATTCTATGAACAACTCTAGAGCAGCCATTCTATTTCCTGTCCGGTATTCAATATGTGCGAGATAATTTAATCCATGATGTTCTTCTTTCTTGTTTAAGCTATTGTAGCCGGAGTGCAATAGTTCTTTGCTGAATTTTTCCGCAGAATCTAAATTCGTTTCCAAATAGTTTTCGATGATTGGCTTTAATTCTTCTAGTTTATTCTGTGAAAATCCTAAATTAATAGAGTTTAAGAACAATGTAAAGTATAGAATTCGACTACTCATTATTCGGTAAATATTGGCTTAAATTTAAGCATCAAAACAGACAAAGAATGTGCAATAAAAAATGACGCAAAAACATCTATGCTATAATGGCCATGTGACATTAGTACAATTACAACCATAATAATAGAGTAGATTATTGCTATCCATTTTATACTTTTCACACTTGTTAATAAAGCATAAAAAAAGGGTGCGCCAACATGGCCTGAAAAGAACATGTCTGCGTTAAAAGAATAATATGATAATTCTTCAGGGACAACCAATAAAGTCTCTGGAGGACCAATATGCGTTAGGGATATGAAAAAGCATCTTACCAAAACAAACAAACTTAGAGAAATCAGAATAAATGGTAATTCTTTTGGGAATATTAGTCGATAAATAATGTTGCCTATCCAAAATAAAAGAACCGCCCAGAAGAATGTAAAGTTCAAATCATAAATAGGAATATTATCCAAGAATAAATCGCCAACTGCTGGTCCTTGCGCGCGCTCTACATAGGTTGAAACATGATAGTTAACAATAAATGTAGACAATAGTGCGGCAATTCCAGCAACGAAAAGAAATACTCTTTTGTTGGAAGAAAGTAATTCTTTCCACTGAGATTGTTTGGGTGTCATTTACTAATTACTAGTTTTTCTTTTAGATATTTACCGGTATAGGATGATTCGCAATTTACTAAATTTTCAGGAGTCCCTTCAAAAACAATGTTTCCACCAAGATCACCGCCTTCAGGGCCTAGATCAACGATCCAATCCGCACATTTAATGATTTCTGCATTGTGCTCAATTACTACAACAGAGTGTCCAATTTCAATTAAAGCGTTTACCGCCGATAGTAACTTTCGGATATCATGAAAATGTAGCCCAGTAGTTGGCTCGTCAAAAATAAAAAGTGTCTTAGATTGTGTTTTTCCTTTCGAAAGAAAGGAGGCTAGCTTTACTCTCTGCGCTTCTCCGCCACTTAGCGTATTACTGGATTGACCAAGCTGTATGTATCCTAAGCCTACATCCTGTAAAGGTTGAATTTTCGCAACAATTCGTTTTTCAATTCTTTCTTCAGAGAGCGAAAAGAAATCAATCGCGTCATCTACCGTCATACATAAGATATCAAATATGTTTTTATCTCTATATCGAACTTCTAAAACATCATCTTTAAATCTCTGAGAATTACAAGAGTCACATTCTAAATATAAATCTGCCATGAATTGCATCGATACTTTAATTGTTCCTTCTCCTTCGCAAGCATCGCACCTTCCTCCCTCCACGTTAAAGCTGAAATGCTTGGGTTTAAACCCATTTATTTTTGAAATTTGTTGATTACTGAAAAGGGCTCTAATTTCATCATATGCCTTCACATAGGTAACAGGATTTGATCTAGAACTTTTTCCGATAGGATTTTGATCAACGAATTCAATATCTTCTATCAACTTAAAATCTCCAGAAAGGTTGTCATGCTCTCCAGTTAAAGCGGAAGTACCTCCTAACTGTTTTTTTAATACAGGATATAATATCTGTCTGATTAAGGTTGATTTTCCACTACCGCTGACACCTGTAATAATAGTAAGTGTTTTTAAAGGGATCTGAACGGTAAGGTTTTTAAGATTGTTTTCTCTTGCCCCTCCAATGGTTATAGAGTTTTGCCAAGATCTTCTTTTTAGTGGAATAGGAATAACTTCTTTTAAAGTTAAATATTTAGCTGTTAAGCTTTGATTTGAATGAATCAAGTCGTCATGATTTCCTTGAAACACGATTTCACCTCCATGCGATCCAGCCATTGGACCCATATCAATTATTTCATCAGCATTTTTCATGACTTCTTCTTCATGTTCTACGATAATAACGGAGTTACCTAGGTTTTTTAATGAATTCAAGACTTTAAGTAATCTTTTTGTGTCTCTTGGGTGCAAACCAATGCTTGGTTCATCTAAAATATACATAGAACCCACTAAACTGCTGCCTAATGAAGTTGAAAGGTTAATGCGCTGTGATTCTCCACCAGAGAGGGAGTTAGATTGCCTGTTAAGTGTCAAATAACCTAATCCAACATCGCTTAAGTATTGTAGTCGAGAATTAATTTCCAACAATAATCGGCTAGCAATTATTTGGTCATGTTTATTTAACTTTACCCCGTCCATGAATTCCTTACAAGACTCAATGTTTAGAGAGGCAATTTCCATTATAGATTTACCACCAACAGTAACGTAGTTGGCATCTTTTCGAAGTTTGTTGCCGTTACAATCTGGGCACAAAGTTTTCCCTTTATACCTACTTAACATTACCCTGTACTGAATTTTGTAGATTTTACTTTCCAAATATTTAAAAAATGCATTAAGCCCATTGAAATATTTGTTGCCTGTCCATATTAGTTTGACCTGTTCTTTACTCAACTCGTGAAAAGGTTTATGAATAGGAAAGCCAAATTCATGAGCGTTCATTACCAATTCATTTTTCCAAACTTGCATTTTCTCTCCCCTCCAGCAAATTACAGCATCATCATAAAGAGATAAATTCTTGTTTGGAATAACTAAATCCGCGTCTATTCCGAGTACTTTTCCGAAACCTTCACAAGTAGGACAGGCTCCTACAGGGTTGTTGAAAGTAAAGAAATTAATCGAAGGCTCAGTAAATCTGATTCCGTCCAATTCAAACTTGTTTGAGAATGTTTTAACAACTTCCTCATCACTTATTATTATTACGCTGCAATCTCCGTCTCCCTCCAAAAAAGCTGCTTCTGCAGATTCACCAATTCGGGCTAGATTTTCATCACTTTCACTGTCACAGATTAATCGGTCAATTAATAGGTGAATGGTTCTGTTTTCCTCGAGTGTTTTTACTTCTATTATTTCATCTATTCTTTTAATTTTTCCTTCCTGGTAAACTCGACTAAACCCTTGTTCGATGAATATTTCAAGTTGTTTTTTTACAGTCCTATCTTTTTGCACAATAATTGGAGATAGGATTAAAGCTTTTGTTCCTTTTTCGAATGAGTTTAGGAAATCAACAACATCAGTCGCTGTTTCTCTTTTGACCTCCTTGCCTGAAATAGGGGAGTGGGTCCTTCCAATTCGCGCAAATAGTATCTTTAAATAATCATATATTTCCGTGCTCGTTCCAACCGTAGACCTAGGATTACTTGTGTTTACCTTTTGCTCAATTGCAATTGCAGGCGATATTCCTTTAATTCCATCAACATCTGGTTTGTCAAGCCTTCCCAAAAATTGGCGAGCATAAGAACTTAAACTTTCTACATAACGTCTTTGACCTTCGGCATATAAAGTATCAAAGGCTAATGAAGATTTACCAGAGCCTGAAAGCCCAGTAATTACAGTGATTTTATTTCGTTGTATTGCGACATCTATATTTTTCAAATTATGAACCCTCGCTCCTTTGATTAAGATGTGCGTTTTATGTGATTTATCTTTTAGCATTATTCAAGCATTAAAGCTAAGTAAAAGTGAATTTATTAACTAACTGTCGGTAATTTTTATTTCTGGATATCGAATAACTAACCTTTACTTCATAAACAGACCCTTTAAATAACTGAAAGTGCCAAAAGATGTTAATATTTTGGCGTATTTGTTTGAATCATATATATTTGGTCTGATAAAAAAAATGCGCTTTTGGGCAACCTTAATCCATTTTTAAAGTTACAACTAAAAGAAACTTAACTAATAGCCTATAGAGATAAATCTACTTTTTAACATTTTGAATTAAAGTTAAACCTAAAGGTAGATGGTATGCTATTAAGTAAAGTTGAGGATAAGCAATTGGTGCATGAGTACCTAAATGGAAAAGAGGAAGCATTTAATGTGCTAATCTCTAGGTATAAAGACAGAGTTTTCGGTTATGTTTATAAGATGGTCAAGGATGAAGATCTGACCAATGATATATTCCAGGATACCTTTATCAAGGTAATTAATACACTCAAAAAAGGAAAATACAACGAAGAAGGTAAATTTTTACCTTGGGTAATGCGAATTGCTCATAACTTGGTAATTGATCATTTTAGAAAATCTGCAAAAATGCCTATAGCTGGCCGTGGAAATGGAAATGAAGATGATGATTTTGATATTTTCAATGTTTTACGATTAGAAGATTGTACAGTTGAAGATGATTTAATTGAAGAGCAGATTCATGATGACGTTCGTGCATTAGTTGAGTTGCTACCAGATGATCAAAGGCAAGTTGTTAAAATGCGTCATTACATGGGAATGAGTTTTAAGGATATTGCGGAAAGCACAGATGTTTCAATCAACACAGCCTTGGGTAGAATGCGTTATGCATTAATTAACTTAAGAAAATTCATTGAAGAAAAGGAAATAATGCTCACGGTTTATTAATGTTTTCAGGATTGTTTTGTCTAAACATAACTTATTTTCCCTGTAAAATTTAAAGTCTATTAATTCTTTTGGCATAGTTTTTTCTTATACATAATAAATCTTTTTTAGGATTCGTAAAGTTAAGACTCATAGTGACGATTGCTAAACACATTAAATTTTGGAAAAGACCTCCCGTTAGGGAATTGAAATTTTGAATCTATTGATTAATGCAAAACATACTCTTATGGTATAAAAAGTGCCAATAGAATCAATGCAGGTTAGTAGCATTTTGGCAATGCTCACGGCGACTGTTGTCAGGCTACAACCAAGTGTTTTTTTAAAATAATCCATCTTTACAATACTAAATAAAAAAACTTGGCGTTAATTTATTAGCTTAAGAGGAACTTAAGCATATAATTTAAACGAATCTTTTGTTTCGCCTATGAAAAAAGTTTTTACCCGCAATGAAAATGCCTTATTTACTCAAATTGAAAAAGACTTCTGTAGTCAAGTCATGAAAGAAAAAATTATTGGCCCTAAACAGACGACAATAAATAATATTTTAAATTATTCTAAAGCTTTGAGTGTAAGGAAATCATCAATAATTAACCACATAGAAGTGGTTTTAAATTAAATTAACCTTTAATTAAGCCCCATAGCAGTTAGTTAATGGGGCTTTTTATTCTTTAAAATCAGAAAACAAAAAAGCCTGCTATACTCAGCAGGCTTTTTTTAATATACATATATTACTAAATCTTATCCTTCAATGACTTCAAATTCGATTTCTACAGAAATTTCTTTGTGTAATTGAACGTTGGCTTTATACTTACCTACTGTTTTGATTGAGTCTCCGATAAGTTTAATGTTCTTACGTTCAACTACAAATCCAGCAGCTACAAGCGCTTCTGCTACTTGCACGTTAGAAACAGAACCGAAAATCTTCCCGTTCTCTCCAACTTTTGCTGCAACTTTAATTTTAGCTTTTTCTAATTTAGCAACAGATTTTTCAGCCTCAGCTTTTATTTTCTCTGCTTTGTGTGCTCTTTGGCGTAAAGTCTCTGCGTTCATCTTTTTGATAGACTCAGTAGCCAATACGGCCTTTCCTTTTGGGATAAGGTAGTTTCTTCCGTAACCGTCCTTTACAGAAACAATTTCGTCTTTATCCCCTAGGTTATCTACATTATTTTTTAATAAAACATCCATGATTTGGGTCCTCCTTATTTTAATTGATCTGCAACGTATGGTAAAATAGCTAAGTGACGCGCGCGTTTTACGGCAGTCGCAACTTT
>JAQWQH010000272.1 GCA_029244805.1 Flavobacteriales bacterium | reverse complement strand
AAAGATTAACAATGTCAAGTGAAAATTCATGTGTTACTTTTTTTGCATTGTACTTGTACGATAACTTAAAATCTGCTCTAAAATAATCTTCAAATTGCAGCTCATTGAATCCTTCGTCTATAAAGATAATTTCCTGCTGCGCAGTTGAAGCTGAATCATTGACTGTACCATATCGCTTACCTCCAGCTACAGTGACTTTTGCACCTAACCCTAATGAAGTCTTTTCGTTTAATTTAAATTCTCTTCCCGCTAATATATTTGCAGCATACCCCCCATTAAAACTTGTATTTCTTTCAATACCATCACTCCCTTCATAACGAGAATTATATACTGCTCCCGTCAATAACATATGCCAATTGCTACTATAGTATTTTTCTAAAGTAAACTCAACCCCATAATTATATCCTGTTCCAGTATTCTTTAGAGAATCTGGGAAAAATCGACTAAATCCACTTCCTTGATTAATTAATGAAAATGACGAAGGATTCAATTCAACCGGAATATTGGATAAGTCCTGATAATAGGTTTCGATTTTCCCCGATACATTTTTAGCTATTTTTCGAGAATACCCTAGTACCGCATGATTACTTTTCATGTAATCCATCCCTTTATTGTGCGCTTCCGTATTTCCTTCTAACTGGTAAAAATAAGTGTACACAGGTAATGTTTGTGAATGCCTTCCAACACCTAAACTAAGGGAGTTTTTATCGTTTACTATCCATTTAAGCCCTGCTCTTGGTTGTGCCCAAGAATGACTGTTACTAAGTGAAAAGCTTTGATTATGCAGACCAACAGTAAATATAAAGTCATCTGAAAACTTGTGTTTCCATTGAATATACGATTGTATCAGCATAAATGCTTGGTTCGCATTCCACCTGGTCCTGTAAACACCGGGAAGAGTATCATTTTCTGTTATACTATCACTTAAATCGGCTATATAATAATCAGCATTGTACCCAATTTTCAGAACATCCTTTTTTCCAAACTTTCTATTGAGATATGTAGAACTAGTAAATTTAGTTGTATTGAACTGGTAACCCATATAATTGGAAAGTATGCTGTCCTGAACAAATTCACCATTTGCAGGATTAACGTGTCTATAAATTAAGTCATGCTTGGTTGACTGTCGTTCATAAGACCCTCCTAATGTTGTTTTTACAAAGGTTTTTTCATTCAATGGCTTTGTGTATGTTAATCCACCTATTGCCATTCCCGTGCTAAAGTATTGATCTCGATCATTTTGTCCGTATAAATCAATTTCTGAGGTATCTTTTTGATCGCTTATAAGAATATCAATTCCACTATTACCACCAATACCCCATAAAGCAAGATTCCCGCCTTTTTTGAAAGGAAAATTCATTTTGAAAGATAAATCTTGATATTGTGGTAATGCATTTGTTCCTACGTCAATACCTGCAGCTTGAAACATTCCAAGCGTAGAATACCTATACATCAATAGGTAAGAAGCGGACTTTCCCTTTTTGAAAGGACCCTCTGCCATTAATTCTGCACCTAAAACACCAAACTGCGCTGTCCATTCGCGTTTCTCATTATTTCCTGCCCTCAACTTTAAATCAAAAATACCGGAAGTACTGTTGCCATATTCAGCCGGAAATGCTCCTGTGAAAAAATCACTATTTGCCATTAACTTATTGTTGAGCATGCTTGTGGGACCTCCCGAAGTACCTGAAATTGCAAAATGATTTGGATTGGGAATATCAACTCCTTCAACGCGATATACGACACCTAAAGGAGAATTACCTCGAATAACAATGTCATTACGACTATCATCTGCCCCTCCTACTCCAGCAAAATTTGATACCATTCGAGCAGGATCTCCTCTACTGCCCGCATATCTTTCGGTTTCTTCAACTGAAAAAACACGCGCACTAACAAGCGCCATGTCGTTGTTTACCTCATGATCCGAACCCGCTACTATTTGCACAGCATCTAACACTTCTGCAGACTCCTCAATACTGACGTTTAGTATAACCTCTTTACCTGAAGTTACAACAGTAATACGGTCTTGCTGAGTATAACCGACATAAGAAACCCTTACGGAATGTCTTCCAATTGGAATGTTTTTCAATTTATAGTTTCCATCCAAGTCGGTTACTGCTCCAATAATTGGATCAACCGTGGTAACCGCTACGGTCACCCCTGGCAATGGAAACTGAGACTCTTTATCTACAACTTTTCCCTTAATGGTTTGTTGACCAAACGATGCAAGTGATAAC
>JAQWQH010000195.1 GCA_029244805.1 Flavobacteriales bacterium | reverse complement strand
GTAACTGTTTCATCAATTACTACATTATTTACTGCTGGCGCCTCTACTGTATGATATACAATTTGCACTTGCTGATCATTTGTAGCTGCTTGTCCCATGGCTACTTCTCCGAAATAACGCAGCTTATAGCCTTTCTTGGTGCTTACAATTCTGGCTGTTACTTCAACATTCATCGATTCAAAATAAAAGTTTTTATCAATGTCCGCTGCAATACCATCAGCGAATACAATTTTAACATGATTTTGATTGTTAGAAAGTCCTGTAATTTTAACATTTGTTTGTGGTTCCGTGTTTTGTTTAATACCATTTACAATGGCATAAAAAGGGGTTGGATCTGAGGCAAAAATTATTAGATTAGAAGTTCGCTGACCTATTCCTGATAGAATAGCTAAAATTGCAAATACATTCGTGAGTATTATTTTTTTCATAAGGTGTTTTATTTGGTTAGGTAAATTTAATTTTTAGAACTGACTTTACCATAGTTATGCCAAAATTTATTTTTTACAATACAAGTTTGTTAATAAAATGTTAACTGATAGTATACGGTTAGTATTCCGATAGTCATTACATTTATGGCTTTAAAACTGAAAGCAGATAAATGAAAACAATACTTGTAATTGGAGCAGGAAGATCATCTTCATCAATGATTCGTTATTTCTTAAATAATGCAGAAAAAGAAGATTGGTATATTAAAGTCGGAGACATGGATCTTGAAATGGCTCAAGGAAAAGTGGGTAACCACGCGAGAGCTCAAGCTTTTCAGTTCGATGCACTAAATGAAAACAAAAGACGCCAAGAGCTTGAAAAAGTTGATTTTGTTGTATCTATGTTGCCTGCACGCTTCCATGTGGAGGTTGTTAAGGATTGTATAGATATGAAAATTGATGTAATTACTCCTTCTTATGTTTCGGCAGAAATGAAAGAATTGGACGAAGCCGCAAAAGCAGCTGGGATTATTATCATGAATGAAATTGGTGTAGATCCCGGTATTGACCACATGAGTGCTAAAAAAGTACTTGATGAAATAGCAGATAAAAACGGAGTTATCGAATACTTTGAATCATTTACAGGAGGCTTGGTAGCTCCAGAAAGCGATGACAATCCTTGGAATTATAAATTTACTTGGAACCCAAGAAATGTTGTTTTAGCGGGACAAGGAAGTGCAGCTAAGTTTATTCAGCAAGGTCAATACAAGTATATTCCCTACAATAAATTATTTAGAAGAACTGAGATTATTGAAGTAGAAGGACATGGTAAGTTCGAGGGATATGCAAATAGAGATTCCTTAAAGTATCGGTCAATTTATGGCTTAGAAGATATACCAACAATATATAGAGGGACATTCAGAAAAGTTGGTTTTTGTAGAGCTTGGAATGTATTCGTTTCTTTAGGGGCAACCGATGACAGCTACACACTTGAGGGCTCAAAAAATATGACGAAACGAGATTTCATCAATTCTTTTTTAGCATATAATCCGCATGACTCAGTTGAGTTAAAACTGCGTCATTATATGAAAATTGACCATGACGATTATATTTGGGATAGGCTTGTTTGGTTAGGTATATTTGAAAACGAGCCATTGAATTTAGAAAGTGATATGACTCCAGCACAGATTCTTCAAAAGATATTAGAAGAAAAATGGTCCTTAAAGCCAGACGATAAGGACATGATTGTTATGTGGCACAAATTTGGGTTTACAATTGATGGCGAATTGCATGAGATAAATTCTTCTATGGTCTGTATTGGAGAGGACCAAACATATACAGCTATGAGCGAAACTGTTGGCTTACCTGTAGCTATTTGCACTAAAATGATTCTCAACGGAACTATTCAATTAAAAGGAGTGCAATTGCCTATTCATAAAGAAATATATGAACCAGTTCTAAAAGAGTTAGAAGAGTACAATGTGGTGTTTACAGAAAAAGAGGTCGAACCAAAGCCTTATACCGACATTGTTGTAATGTAGTGATAAAGAGATGATTAGGATTCGACAACTTTCGAAAACGGAATTATCGAACTTTGATCATTTCACCTATTTTCAGAATCTTTGAGGATTTAATTGCATTCAGCTCACAAATTTTATCTAAAGTTGTATTGTATTTAAGTGACATCGCAAACAGTGAATCTCCTGATCTTACTTTATGATAAGTAACTTTCTCGTCACCGGGTAAAGTTTTCGTTTTTGAAGAAGAATTAGACTTACTTGAAGATTTTCTTTTGTATGCAAACATTTTTGCATGTATGAACAGGTTTTCGCTTTTCAGTTGCCTATTCTTAAAATCAATAACCTCTTCAGGGTTTAAAGCATTGCCGAAAAATCTGATTTCAAAATGCAGATGATCTCCAGAAGAATGACCTGTGTTTCCTCCTAGACCAATATATTCCCCTGCTCTAACCTCTTGATTTGCAGAAACAAAAAGCTTGTCTAAATGCGCATAATAGGTTTCAAGTCCATTATAGTGACGTATAATAACAAGGTTCCCATATCCACCCGTATTATATTTTGCATAGCGCACAATTCCATCAAAACAAGAGCTTAAGGTGTCTCCCGTAACTAGATCAACATCAATGCCATAATGAAACTTTCTTCCGCGGTATTTAAACCTTGAAGTAACCAATCCTGAATGTGGCATACAGAATTTATTATGGTTAGAATCTACAGTGCAGAGCCATAATGTATCTGGAATTTTAGATAAATCATTATCATACGTATAAGGGACTTGGGTATCCCAATTTTCTTTCCACAAGTAATTGCTATCTCCTTGAATAATTTCATGTAATACAGGGTTCACAATTCCATCAAAATCAAGCATATGTATATATTCCCAGCTTTTGTCAGAAAAGATAACAACGGAATCTTCACCCATCATAACTGTATCTTTTATGCACTGCGAACTCCCTAAAAATGATAGCGACAATGATATGATAATCAATAAATACTTCATTGGTTACAAAAATAGTTGGATTTTATAAGCACAGTAAATACGGCTCCAAAGTTATAAACAGTGCTATTTAAATAAATACTTAACTAGAGCACTACAAATTCGCCATCTGTTCTTCCAAGGAAACTACTCTACTACCCTCTTTTTTTGGCACCAATGACATTGCATATTCGCTCAATGCAGTAATCGTTAGACTTGGATTAACACCTAAATTACCCGGAATAATGGACCCATCCAGAATCATCATTCCTGGATAGTTAAATACTTCAAACCTATCGTTTACAACACCCGTTTTATCAGTTTCACCCATAGGTATTCCTCCTAAAATGTGCGCTGTAGAGGACATATTAAACAAAACTTCGGTTGTTGCATTTTGAGGCAGACCATCTACT
>JAQWQH010000173.1 GCA_029244805.1 Flavobacteriales bacterium | reverse complement strand
TATATTTCAACTAACCAATTCATTTATTTTGTTTATGTGTAAATGTTTATTTTTAAATCTATTGTTTTTTAATTTTGGGTATAAAATCTTTGCCCCTATGCAATACTTACTAACACGCATTGGTCTAATTCCATTTTCTTTGATCAATCGCATAAATGGAGAGTTTCGATTAACTTTTTCTTGTTTCACTTCTCCAATTATCGTATTTTCCAAAGAGTGATTTCCCCCCTTCCATTGAAAGCCTAGTCCAATGTCTAGTGTAAGTCTTTCCGTATCTGTTTTGTGAACGAGTGTAATTCTATGAAAGGAATTCCATAATTTCTTTTCAAGTTTAATGTCGTTTGGAATTACATCGTTAACGAAGTTTATTGAATTATTTGACATCTCTTCTTCAAAATCAACAATTTTGATTCGACTTTTAACGGTTCTTCCTTTTTTCTTGTTTTTGATTTCTAGAAAACATAAACCTGAATCAACATATTTTCTCATCCGGACTTTGTAACGGTTTGGCCATCCATTATGATGATGTGTGTAAAAATCAAAATTATCCGTATCGAAATAGAGTGTTTTGTATTGAGCTACTCTTTTGCCTTTGATTTCTAAAACTTTGTAGTGCTCTTTTAAAATGGGCAATATCGTGATAAATAGATCTTTTGGAATCACAAATTTTGTGTCGGTTCTGTTAAGTAATTTAACAGCGTCCATTTCCTTTAGGGAAGTAGGATCGAATTTTTGTAATATGTCTAAAATACGGTTCAATTTGTTTGTTTGCTAAAATATTAAAAATAAAGTAAAAAATACTGCTTAAATTAGCAGTCTATAATTTATTATTAACTAGCAAGTATTAGTTTTTTAGTAACAATTCAGTTAATAAAACAATTTATTTAAAAATACCCCAAACTAAAAATCTCATTTTTAGTTTGATTAATCGCCAACAATAAAGGATATGAGAAAAGGAGATTTAAACATTAGCTATAGAATTTATGCAAATTTAGCAGAGTTAGGTAAATCTGATGCTGATTTAATGTTAGCAGCGGAGAAAAGCTTAAGAAATGCTTATGCTGTTTATTCAGGGTTTAAGGTTGGAGCTGCTTTGTTGCTTGAAAACGGCGAAACTATTCTTGGGAACAATCAAGAAAATATAGCATTTCCATCTTCTTTGTGCGCAGAAAGAGTTGCATTATATTATTGCAAGGCAAATTATCCTGATGTTAAAGTTTTGAAGATAGCTATTACAGCTAAAGCTTCTTCTTCCAAATTGATTGTTCCGGTTACCCCATGTGGCGCATGTAGGCAAGTTATGTCTGAGTATGAACGAATTCAAGATACAAGTATCGAAGTTATTTTAAAAGGAGAAGAAGGAGAGGTATTCGTATTTGATAGGGTAGCAGACCTTCTTCCGTTAGCTTTTCAAACCACAGCATTGTAAAATGTTTCTAAATAGTAATAGTTAATACTTTAAAACCAAATAGAATTTAATTTATATTTGTGCACCAATATTAAAACCGATGGCGACAAAAACTATAGCAAAGAGCAAATCAGCAACGAAATCAGTTGCTAAACTAAAATACAGCAAAAAGCAATATTTGAAATGGTACGAAGATATGCTTTTGATGCGCAAGATTGAGGAAAGAATAGGGCATCTGTATATCCAACAGAAATTTGGTGGGTTTTGTCATTTGTATATAGGACAAGAGGCTTTGGTAACTGGTACAGCTTCTGGGTCTAAGAAAGGAGATAAGCACATCACTGCTTACAGAGACCATGCACATCCAATTGCATTGGGAGTGCATCCAAAATATATGATGGCTGAACTTTACGGAAAGACTACAGGACTATCTAAAGGCAAAGGTGGTTCGATGCATATGTTTCATAAAGAAAGTGGATTGATGGGGGGTCATGGTATTGTTGGTGCTCAAATTCCAATGGGAGCAGGTATCGCATTTGCGGAAAAGTATAAAGGGACAAAGAATGTTACCTTTTGTTCATTTGGTGATGGAGCAGCTCGTCAAGGTGCTTTGCACGAAACATTTAATATGGCGATGACTTGGAAATTACCAGTTGTTTTTATTATTGAAAATAATAACTACGCAATGGGAACTTCTGTAGAAAGAACGACCAATGTTATGGATATGTCTACAATTGGGGATTCCTATCAAATGCCTTCTTTTGTTGTCGATGGTATGACTATAGAGGCAGTGCATGAGGCGATTGAAGATGCATGTGTTCATGTTCGTGCAGGTAAGGGGCCGGTTTTATTGGACATTAGAACCTACAGATACAAAGGTCATTCAATGTCTGATCCACAGAAATACAGAACTAAACAAGAGGTTGAAGATTTTAAAAGCCAAGATCCAATTGATAAAGTTTTAAGCACGATTAAAACAAACAAATTGGCTACTGATAAAGAGATTGAAAAAATTATTCAAAAAGTTAAAGACGTCATTGATGAGTCTGTGAAATTTGCTGAAGATTCTCCAGAACCGGAAGCAAAAGAACTTTATGAAGATGTATATATCGGCGACTACCCTTATATAATGGAATAAAAAGATTAAATCTAGCTAGGAATAACGGAAAGAAATAATTTGAAATGGCGGAAATTGTAAGAATGCCCAAATTAAGTGACACCATGGTTGAAGGGGTTGTTGCTGAATGGCATAAAAAAGTAGGAGAAAATGTTGAAACGGGTGATTTGTTAGCTGAAATCGAAACAGATAAAGCGACAATGGAGTTTGAAGCATTTCAAGAGGGTGTTTTGTTGCACATTGGAGTTGACAAAGGTAAAGCAGCTCCTGTAGATTCTATTCTAGCTGTGTTAGGAAAGAAAGACGAAAATATTGAGGCAATATTAAAAGCAGAAGCTGATGCCGTGAATGAGGAAAAAGTTGAACCTATCAAAGAAACTCCAGCTCCAGCTCCAAATCCTTCGCCGTCTTTAAAGAAAGAGGTAGTAGTAAAGCCCCCAGTGGAAGTTGTAACGAATAATCCTGTTAAATATCCACCAGCAAATGCTGTTAGCGGTGGCAATGTTAAAATATCTCCATTAGCGAAAAGATTAGCCCAAGAAAGAGGAATTAATTTCTCTTTTATTCAGGGTACGGGTGAAGGTGGTCGAATCGTCAAAAGAGATATTGATAATTACCAAGGTGGTGGAACTTCATTTGTAGGAACAGAAAGCTATACGGATGAGACTGTTTCTCAAATGAGAAAAGTAATTGCTTCACGTTTAGCTGAGAGTAAGTTTACAGCTCCTCACTTTTATTTGAATGTATCCATTGATATGGATAATGCAATCGCAGCAAGAGTTTCCATAAATAAAATGATGGCTCCACAAAAGGTGTCATTTAATGATATGGTGGTAAAAGCTTGTGCCGCAGCTTTGAAAGATAACCCTGATGTGAATTCTGCTTGGTACGGCGACTTTATCCGAAGAAACGATCACATTCATATTGGAGTAGCTGTTGCTGTTCCTGACGGTTTGTTGGTTCCGGTGGTGCGTTTTGCTGATGGTAAATCATTAACGCAAATTGGAGCTGAGGTAAAAGAACTTGCTCAAAAAGCAAAAGATAAAAAATTACAACCAGAGGAATGGGAAGGAAATACATTTACGATTTCTAACCTAGGAATGATGGGTATAGAAAGCTTTACAGCTATTGTGAATCCGCCTGATGCATGTATTTTGGCGATAGGTGGCATAAATGCCGTACCAGTTGTAAAAAATGGAGAAATAGTTCCTGGTAATATTATGAAAGTGACTTTAAGTTGTGATCACCGTGTGGTGGATGGCGCAGTTGGTTCGGCTTTCTTAAAAGACTTTAAGAATTATATGGAGAACCCTGTATTGTTACTAGGTAAGCAAAGTATTTAGTTAACAAGATAAATAACAAAAAAAGCCACTTATGATTTCATAAGTGGCTTTTTTGTTGGTGTAAAATTTTTATTTTTTCTTAGCTGGTGATTTTTCCGCAGCGGTTTCTTTTTTCGAAGCTGCTTCTTTTTTCTCAACTTTATCTTCTTTCTTTTCTTTCAATTCTAATTTGTTTGCACCATGCAAAAGATTATACCATTGAAATAATTTTTTGATATCAGAAGTGAATACTCTTTCTTCATCATACTCGGGAATAATCCCTCTTAAGTATTTTTTTAAATCATCAACATTATCTTTATGGCTGGGAGCTTTTCCACCATTTTCTTGATCAAAAATTAATTTAAATATATCGGATAGAAGTTCATCACCTTCATATGTATATATGCTAATATCCTCTAACGCACTAATTCTGTTTGATGAAAAAGCTGGAAATTTCTTCCCATCAATTACTGATTCAACGATAACATTGTTTTTACTTTGACCAGCAACAGTAAATAAACCACCTTTTCCGGAAATAGCAATAATTCCACTTAAATTCATAATTCGTATTAAATTAATTTTTCTTGACGACAAAAATAAAAATATATATTCGGTAGGAAAACTTTTGGACTATTTAAGCACAACAATTTTCTTGCAAACCACTTGTAAGTCGTCAGAAAGTAAAATAAAATAGGCTCCTGCAGATAAGTTTTGATACTTATGTGTTGTTGAGTCAGATAATGGCGTAGTTGAAATTAGTTTGCCTAAACTGCTATACAATCTTAGTGTAACCTCATATTTATTTGTTTCAATGGTAAAGGTTCCGTTATTCGGATTCGGGTATATGGTTCCACTGATTGTATGTTCAATTATATCAACAGATGAAATTGTTGTAATGCTCGAAAATGTGCTGCATCCATATGAATTAAAAACTTCTACCTGATAGTTTCCATTCTGCATTGCTGTGTAAACGCTGTCATTGGCTCCTGCTAGTATTGATCCATCTAAATACCATTGGTAACTTTCATAGCCACTGGATGTGGATAAAATTGCATTGTTATTTGTAATTGTTGCTTGTGCTGGATTAGGTTGTTCTGTAACTGTAATAAAGCAAGTGTCACTCAAGCAAGAGTTGGTGTCAAGCCCTAAGATATATCCGTCATAATCCTGCGTAAATACTCTTGGATTTAGGGTTAATCCATCATTCCAATATACCGAATTGAATACTCCGCTTTCTGTAATTGTAATAGAGGTGTTTTCACAAAAATCATAGGTGTTTGTTAAGCATTCCAAAGTAGGTTTTTCAGCAACTGATGTGCTTATGGTCATTGTGTCACTAATACAGCCAGTCGTTAAGTTTGTAACTATAAAATAGGTGTCAATGCTATCAGAAAAATATTGAAAACTTGCTGTGTCGCCGGATTCCCAGAGGTAGGAGACATTGGTTGAAGTAATGGAAAATTGATTGCTATCACCTTCACATATTAGGTTATTTCCAGAAAAAGTTGCGAATTCTTTTGCGTTTATTAAAGTCTCAAACCCATCCAATTTCCCATATCCGAATGCATTGTTTGGAACTACGCCGGTAAAAGAATCCGCGTAGGCAGCATTTATTAAGGCATCGCTAAAATAGCTAGGGTCTGCTTTTGGGCATTGTTCTAAAAACAATGCAGCTACTCCCGCAACCACCGGACTTGACATGGAGGTTCCTCCATTTCTGTAATGCATTCCACCAATTGCTAAAAGGCTATCAAGCCCATTTGTCACAAAGTAATCAATGCCGGTTAAAGGGAAAGCACTGTTTGTCACCGCTCCAGAAGCAGCTAGTTCTGGCTTGATTAATCCTGTACGAGTTGGTCCTTTGCTAGAGGTAGCCGCTAATTTCCCTCTTGTTTCTCCTGGGGCTGGAGTCCATCCTCCTAAATTATTTACATATCCACTATCGTTTGCATAATTTCCAACTGTAACAACATTGGGAGAACATTGGAATGAGCTAACAATTGTTTGTAATGTATCTGGGTAAACATATTTATGGACTTCTGTAAAACCAACAATTGTGTCCGCTCTATTTTCCATATTTGAAGTTCCAAATACTGAGGTTGTCCATACGTCAAAACTCCCAGTTCCCGTTGTTTCAAAACGGAAATGATATTGAGCTGAATCAGGTTCTTGCATATATGCTTGCAAGAGGTATTGGCCATCTCTAGACTCCATCCAATA
>JAQWQH010000142.1 GCA_029244805.1 Flavobacteriales bacterium | reverse complement strand
TGCTATTTTTGTGGTTCCAATATCAAGGCCTACTACTATTTCTGGTGCATCCATAATTTAACGTTTTGAACAGATTATTTGATTTATATATTTAATATTTAATGTGTCGTATAAATTCAATTCTTTTGGGTTAATTACCTCAGTATAGAATCGCGTCAATTTTTTGAACTTAATTTCAGCGTCTTTCGAATCGCCAAAAAGTATTCTATGATTACCAACTCTAGGAATCATTTCCATTTCATTATCCTGATTAAAATAAATTTGAACAATTTGTGCCCTCATAAATTTATTTTTCTCAAATAGCTTAGCTAATTCATATATATCGTCTAATTGAGAAATCTCTTTTAACGAATCGTTTTTAAATAATTGATTCATAGAATAGTTATTTCTACCCTCCTTGATCTCTCCATTAAAAATTGGTACCTGAGCCACATAAGCGTCACTCAGAGGCATTTTCTCTCCCACTTCGTCCAAGTAAAAACCAATAAGTCCTCCTTTCATTATTACCCTAGCAATTGGTTTTCTCTGTGTGATATCTATTTTTACAACTCCTGAATTATATTTAAATACTTCCGCGTTTTTAACGCCAGGCATATCGATTAATGACTTTTCTATTCTATCTACCTCAATGTCACCCATCAATTGATTGGCAAAAGAATATCCCATATTACTCATTTCCTCGAGTACTAATTCTTCTGTGACAAAACCATATCCATTGGATTTATCTATATTTATCTCTACTCTAGAACAAGTTATAGCCTTATAGTCAGCATCAACAAATCCTACTAATAACATAGTGCCAAGTATAAATAAACTCCAAGCCGATATTTTCAAAATCTTCTTCACACTATGCTACTAATGACTTTTTCGTCATTAGTTTTTTTTTAATTGGTTCAATTAACTCATCTATATCTCCAGCTCCCAGAGTAAGAAGGACTTCTATCTTTCTATCGTCTATAGATTCCACTAATTCTTCTTTCGATAATAATTCTTTGCAATCATTTGATATCTTACTTAATAACATTGAAGAACTAACGCCTTCAATAGGCAACTCTCTTGCAGGGTAAATATCTAACAGTAAAATCTCATCCAATAAGTCTAAGCTGCGGGCAAAGTCGTCGGCAAAATCTCTTGTTCTTGAGTATAGGTGTGGTTGAAATACCCCCGTTATTTTCTTGGCCGGATACATCTCTTTTACAGATTTTATACAAGCCTTTAACTCTACTGGATGGTGCGCATAATCATCTATATAAACAACTGCATCCGTTTTGACATGATATTCGAACCTTCTTTTAACTCCTTTGAACGATTTTAATGCAGCAACAATAGAGGATATGCTGATTCCTAATTGAATCCCAACAGTAATAGCCGCAATTGCATTTTCAACATTATGCAACCCAGGCATTCCTAAGACCACATCTTTAACTCTTTCTTGCGGAGTAACAATATCAAAATGATACTCACCATTTATAATATTTATGTTTGTAGCGTAATAATCTGCTTTTTCGCCTACAGCATATTCTAGTGTATTATTATGCGCAACTAACAAGCCTTTGCGTTTAATCAAAATACCATCTGACGGAAGTTTAGCAACATACTTTTCAAAGGACTCAGTCAAATAACTATGTTCACCATATATATCCAAGTGATCAGCATCCATAGATGTTACAACTGCAATATTTGGAGAGAGAGTTAAAAATGAACGATCATATTCATCCGCTTCAACAACTACCGTTTCTGCCTTTTTATTTAGCAAAAAGTTTGAATTTAAATTTGAACTAATTCCACCTAAAAAAGCATTAACAGGAAAACTACTGTTATTCAAGACATGTGTAATTATACTCGAGGTTGTTGTTTTTCCATGTGTACCAGCCACACCGATTGTAAATAGCTCATCGGTTACTAACCCCAATAACTCTGAACGCTTTACTATATTAAATCCATTATCTTTAAAGTAATTATATCCTTTGTGGCTTGATGCAATTGCAGGTGTATAAACCACCAACGTTGTTTTTACATTTATAAATGAAGTCGAGATCTCAGATAATTCGTCACTGTATGATATAGCGGCACCTTCTTTAACCAAACTTTTAGTTAAAGCTGTACAAACTTTATCATAGCCACCTACAATAATACCTTTACTTAAGTAAAAACGAGCTAATGCACTCATACCAATCCCTCCGATTCCGATAAAATAAACGCTATGTATGTTTTTCAATTCCATTAATTACTATTGGGATTCTTTACCAACCAACTTCATTACTTCATTCTTAATATCAATTGCTGCATTTGGCTTCCCTAAGACAGAAATTTGATTCGACAATTCTGCCATTTCTACTGAATTACCAAGCAAAGACAATACTGTTTGTACTAAAATATTAGGTGAATCGACATCTTTTACAAGCATTGCAGCCTTTTTATTAACAAGCGACATTGCATTCTTTGTCTGATGATCTTCTGCAACGTTAGGCGAAGGCACCAGTATCACTGGCTTTTTAACTAAACACAGTTCACTTACAGAAAGTGCGCCAGCTCTACTAATTACAACATCTGCAACCGCATAAGCTAAGTCCATACGACTGATAAAAGCCATTGGCTTAATGTTTTTAATGGATGAAACGGTTGTTTCCTTTATTTCATCAATGTAAATTTTACCTGTCTGCCAGAGCAATTGATGACCACTATCTTCCAGCTCCAGTAATTTATTTTTGATACTATTATTAATCGTTCGTGCACCAAGGCTTCCTCCGATTATTAATATTGTTTTCTTTTTAGCGTCCAAATCAAAATGAGACAATGCCTCACTGCGCTTATTTTCAACAGATACGATATCGCTGCGAACAGGATTTCCTGTAATCACTATTTTTTCTTTTGGAAAAAACCTCTCCATATTTTCATAAGCTACACAGATCTTTTTTGCCTTTTTAGCTAAAAGCTTATTCGTAATTCCAGCATAAGAATTTTGCTCTTGTAATAAAGTTGGAACACCTAGCCTACCGGCCATTTTCAGCAATGGACCACTAGCATATCCACCAACTCCAATAGCTATATCGGGCTTAAATTCTTTCACTATTGTTTTTGCTGCTTTTAAACTTTTTAACAATTTGAAAGGAAAAGAAAAGTTTTTCCATAGTTTTTTTCTGTGAAAACCGACCACATCCAAACCTTTAATGGGGTAGCCAGCAGCAGGCACTTTTTCCATCTCCATTTTCCCATTTGCCCCAACAAATAATATAGCCGCATTAGGGTGCTCCAACTTTATTGCGTTTGCAATTGCAATTGCAGGAAAAATATGCCCCCCTGTTCCTCCACCACTTATTATGACTTTTAATTCATTCATCCCTGTACCTCCTCTTCTCTGTAAACCGTTCGACTTATATTTAATATTATACCGATAGAAACGCATGTAAACAAGATGGATGTTCCTCCCATACTAATTAACGGCAATGGCTGACCCGTAACAGGCAACAGATTAACGCCAACCCCCATATTAATTAATGCTTGAAACACCAAAAGAAAACTCAAACCGAAAGCAAGGTATGCCCCAAAAGAGCTGCTTGTTTTCGTCATTATTTTAATGGACCGAAAAAGAAACATCAAATAAAGTAGCAACATTATTATTCCACCAAAAAGAGACCCATAATCTTCAATAATTGAAGCATAAACAAAATCAGACTGCGCTGAATACAATTCGTTTTTTATAGTTCCATTGCCTGGACCATTTCCCCATATCCCCCCATTAGCAACGGCAATTTTTGCTCTTTGCGCTTGATAGTTTTCGTCTGCAGAACCCGAACTATAACCCAATATTCTCTGCTCCCAAGTATTAACTCTAGGAAGAAGACCTGGAGCAACATGGTTTAAAGCGATCAACAACATTAGTACTCCAATTGCGCCACCTAAAACAGCTAGTAAATGTTTGACTGCAACCCCACCAACAAACAAAAGGGCAAAACAAACAGTCGACAGCATAGCAGCGGTAGAAAAATCAGCGGGTAATATTAGGAGACATATCCCTCCTATAGGCAGTAAAATCGGCACTAAACCTTCTTTAAAATTTTTGATTTTACCTTTATTTTTAGCAAGCATTCTAGCAACATAAATAACCAAAATAATTTTAGCTAAATCAGAAGGTTGAAACCCCATAATCCATCTTTGAGCAGAATTAATATTTCTACCAAAAATTAAAGTAACTAGCAATAAAGCAGCAGCAACCCAAATACCCAATTGAGATAATCTGGAAAAATACCGAAACTCAAAATGTTGCAAATAAAGAATCGTTACGATACCCATTATCAACATGACAAGATGCCTAAAAAAGAAAGGAATCGCATCTCCGTCTGTTAACCTGTAAGCCATATTTGCACTAGCGCTATAGGCCATAATAGCAGAAATTATTGACAACAAAATTATGATAGACCAAATGGCCTTATCACCTTTAAGATATTTATCGATTGATAATTGCATTTGGGATTATAAATTCGAAATCAACGATTTGAAATGCTCTCCTCTTTTTTTGTAATCATCATACAAATCAAAACTTGAACAAGCTGGTGAAAACAAAACAACATCACCTTCTTGTGACCATTCCGATGCCGTTAACAGAGCATCTTCAAGTGTTGATTTATGAGCATAACCGTCAGTAATACCTGCAAAGGTGTACTTTATTTGGGTCTCGTAAGAACCAAAGCAAATTACTTTTTTCACCTTATATCGAACCAATTTATCAAACACTGAATAATCACGTTCAACATCAGAAGCACCCACTATCCATATAACTGGCTTATCCATTAATTCTAAGGAATAGTAAGAGGAATCTATATCCGTGGCTTTTGAATCATTGATCCACTCAACACCCTTTTTCACAAACACAGACTCTAATCTATGTCCTATATCTGAAAAAAGGTTTATGCTACTTTTTCTAGCTTCAAGCATTTGCGCTTTTAGACTTTTAACTTTATCCTGTTCCATAATCAAATTAATTATTACTACTTTTTATAAAGACCGTACAGCTTTCTTGAAAGAATTTCCTCTTTCCTCATAATTCTCGAACAAATCGAAACTAGCGCATGCTGGAGACAGCAATACTGCATATCCCTTTTTCGCCAAACGATAAGCAAGTCGAACTGCTTCGTTTGCATTCGACGCATCGCAAATTTCATCAACTATTCCATCAAAAGCACTGTGCAATTTGGAATTGTCTTTCCCAAGACAAACCATACCCACTACCTTCTGCTTTACCAGTCCTGACAGAAAATCATAATCATTTCCTTTATCGACACCACCTGCAATCCAAATAGTTGGTTTCTGCATACTCTCTAGTGCATACCATGTAGAATTTACATTGGTTGCTTTTGAGTCATTGACAAACTCAATTCCGTGAACCTCTGCGACAAACTCAAGTCTGTGCTCCACATTTTGAAAGTCAGATAGACTGTCTCTAATAATCTCTTTTCTAATTTCAAGTACTTTCCCTGCAATACCTGAGGCCATAGAATTGTAAGCATTATGCTTACCCTGTTGTGCTAGTTCGTGTATACTCATAGTTGTTTGTTTGTTGTTTATATTTATGCTTAGTTGTTCGTTTACTATACAAGCGCCTTCCGATACTTTCCGTTCCATTGAAAAAGGAAAGACTTGCGCCTTGATTTTTCTTTTTTGTAATTCTCTTGCAATCACTTCATCATCTGCATTGTAGATGAAAACATCTTCTTCTGTCTGATTTTGAAGGATTCTTAATTTACTTTCAACATACTTCTGCATGTCGTTATCATATCGATCGAGATGATCAGGAGTTATGTTTAATAGCATTGCAATATTTGCCTTGAATCTGAACATACCGTCCAATTGGAAACTGCTTAATTCTAGCACATAATAATCATGCTTATTATCAGCAACAAGTTTTGCAAAACTATCTCCAATATTTCCAGCAACAGCAACATTTAAACCTGCATTAGACATAATGTGATATGTCATTAAAGCTGTTGTCGTTTTCCCGTTACTTCCTGTAACACAAATCAATTTTGCGTCGGTATACCTAGAAGCAAATTCAATTTCAGAAACTACAGAAACCCCTTTATCTCTTAGGTTTATAATTAACTGAATCGTATCCGGAATACCGGGGCTTTTAACCACCTCATCTGCATCCATTATTTTGGAAAGTGTATGACTACCTTCTTCCCAATCGATTTCATTATGTGAAAGAACTTCTTTGTACTCTTCCTTAATCTCTCCTTTGTCAGAAACAAAAACTTTAAACCCTTTCTTTTGGGCTAAAATAGCTGCACCAACCCCACTCTCGCCTGCTCCGAGAATAACTATTTCCTCAACTCTATTCACTATCTCAACTTCAGCGTTACAATTGATAGTGCCGCCAACATGATCCCAATAATCCAAAAGCGCGCAACAATTTTTGACTCATGCATTCCTTTTTTCTGATAATGATGATGTAATGGAGCCATGAGAAAAACTCGCCTCCCTTCTCCATGTCTTTTCTTGGTGTACTTAAACCACCCTACTTGAATCATCACCGATAAATTTTCGATTAAAAAGATTCCACAGAAAATTGGAATCAATAATTCTTTTCGAACAGCAATAGCAAACGTTGCTATAATGCCACCTAAAGCCAAACTACCTGTATCCCCCATGAAAACTTTGGCAGGATAGGAATTGTACCAGAGAAACCCGATGCACGCCCCAATAAAGGCACTGATAAAAATTACAAGCTCTCCCGAATTTGGGATATACATTATATTTAGATAATCTGCGAATATTGCATTACCCGATAGATAGGCAAATATTGCGAGAGTAACTCCTATAATAGCTGAGGTTCCTGTAGCTAAACCGTCAATACCATCAGTAAGGTTTGCCCCGTTTGACACATTAACCACAATAATAATTACAATGAAAATAAAAAGTATCCAAGTGTACTCTCCCAAACCAAACCACTTGTAATCGAATTCATTATTCTTTACAAAAGGAATTGTTGTTGTTGTCGCTTTTTTCTCTTCCCAATGGTAATAAATGACATCACCATCGACATCGCATTCAGCTTTTTGATTCTCTATCGATTCTGACTTATCGCTATCAACAACCTTTTCCATTACTACAACATCTTCGCTAAAATAAAGCAATGACCCTACAATAATTCCGACCCCAACTTGCCCGATAACCTTGAATTTCCCTGCTAACCCAGCTTTGTTTTTCTTAAATACTTTTATGTAATCATCGACAAAACCAATAAACCCCAACCAAACAGTAGCCAGAACCATAGTTATTGTATAAATATTATCAAGCTCAGCAAAAAGAAGTGTAGGAATTAAAATAGCTCCAAGGATAATCAACCCACCCATCGTTGGAGTTCCTGCTTTTTCAATTTGACCCTCCAAGCCCAAGTCACGAATAGACTCTCCAACTTGCTTTCTTTGCAGCATTGCTATTAGTTTCCCTCCAAACATCATGGATATAACCAATGACACCAACAATGCCATTCCTGCTCTAAAAGAGATGTAACTGAATAGTCCAGCACCAGGAAAATCTAAACCTTCGAATAAGTGATACAACATTATTTACTCAATATTTTAAAAGTTTCTACTACAGTTTCCATGTCGTCAAATGGCAAAACTACCTCCTTAACTATCTGGTACTTCTCATGACCTTTACCCGCTATTAGAAGAATATCGCCAGCATGACCCATGCTGCAAGCTGTTTTAATAGCCTCTTTTCTATCAGTAATAGCAAGTGTTTTTTTATAATGCTCAGGTGGAACCCCAGCCCGCATCTCTTCAATAATTTTTTCTGGATCTTCACTTCGAGGATTGTCTGAGGTAAATATGACTTGATCACTCAATTTACAGGCAATTTCGGCCATCAATGGTCTTTTTGCCACATCTCTATCTCCCCCGCATCCAACTACCGTTATTACCATTTCATTACCAGCTCGAATATCTTTAATAGTTTTCAGAACATTTTCTAGCGCATCAGGAGTATGCGCATAATCTACTATTGCGGTTATTCCAGACTGAGATGATATATGTTGAAATCTTCCTTCCGGGGGATTAAGGTTACTGAGAGTTGCTAAAACAGATAGCTGATCTTCTCCTAGCAACACCCCAACAGCATAGGCGACTAGCGCATTATAAGCATTAAAGCCTCCAATCAATTTTGTATACAACTCCTTTCCACCAATATCTAATTGAAGCCCATCAAAGCGACTGTCTATAATTTTAGCTTTAAAATCAGCAACCGAATTAATACCGTAAGTATGAACTTTTGCTCGGGTGTCATGAACCATTGTCTCTCCATGCGCTTGGTCCGAATTAATAAGCACAAAAGCTCTATCCGACAGCATATCAAAAAACGTTTTTTTCGCAGCTATATAATTATCGAATGTTTTATGATAATCTAAATGATCATGAGAAATATTTGTAAATACACCCCCCGTAAAATTAACT
>JAQWQH010000107.1 GCA_029244805.1 Flavobacteriales bacterium | reverse complement strand
CCGAATCGAAAATCTTTTTCATTGCCCTGTCCATTTGAATTAAATCCTAATGCAACTATTATGACCGCTGTTATTATCTTTTTCATAAATATTTCTTAATTATCCTAATACAAACATAATCAATTTTTAAATTCATATACGCAAGATTGATGCAGAAGTACTTTCTATCATTATAAATTGTACTAATTTGCACCACCAAAAAAACTACATGTTAAACAAAGATTTAATCATACTGCTACTAACGTTAAGCCTATTTAGCTGTACAACAGATCCCCTAGACATAGACACATCGTCTATTGAAGTAGAAATAAAGGTGAGAAGAATGGAGCAAGAGCTATTCCAACCCGAATCCAATAACATAATAGAAACACATGATTATCTGTTGGAAAAATACGGATCATTGTACCAGTTGTTTTTTGAAAATATGCTAGGAGAAGGATCTGTATATGACCCTATGGCTTCAAGCTATTTAGAAAAGTTTATCGGCAACAAGGACATGCAAAACTTTTACAATGAAATTAACACAAAATTTCATGACTTTAATGCGTATGAAAATGAGTTTAGGGATGCTTTCAAAAACTACAAATACTATTTTCCAGATAGTACAATTCCAGAGATTGTAACATTTTACTCAAACTTTAATGCAAATGCATTTCCACTTGAAAATCGACTAGGAATAGGTCTAGACATGTATCTCGGTTCTGAAAATGAAATTGTCAAAAGTATTCCAACCGCCTCACTACCTCAATTCATCAAGGATAAAATGGATTCAACATTTTTAGTTGCCGATGGGATAAAATATTGGCTTTTTAATCGTTTTTTCGAAGATGATAATCCGGATTTTTTAGCAGAAATAATTTCTTCAGGAAAAATCATGTACTTAATGGATGCGATTTTACCGAATAAAAGCGATGCGATTAAAATAGGATATACCGAATCAGAATTAAACTGGTGCAAAACTAATGAAGTTAATATTTGGGAAATATTGATAAATGAAGAATTACTTTATTCCAAAGACCAAAAGAAAATTGCGCAGTTTACGGCAAATGGGCCTTTCACAAAAGGGCTCCCTGAGGAATCCCCCTCCATGGTTGGAGTTTGGATAGGATGGCAAATGGTTAGAGATTATGTAGAAGATACTGGCGCAAGTGTAGTAAATTTGCTAGCTGAAACAAATCATAGAAAAATATTAAAATCATACGATCCAAATGAGTAAACAAAATAACATTAATATCGCCGTGGAGGTAGATGCAAATAAAGTTCCGGAAAAAATAACTTGGAATTCGACCGACCTAGATGAAAGCAGAAGTGCAAAAGCAATGTTGCTTTCTCTCTGGGACAGCAAGGAAATGAACACTATGAACATTGACCTTTGGACCAAAGACATGTCTGTTGAGGAAATGAGTAAATTCTTTTTTCAAACATATATCACAATGGTTGAAACTTTTGAAAAAGCAACAAATGAAGACCAAATGGCTATGGCAATGAGAGATTTTGCCGAGTTTTTTGGAGAAAAAATGAAAGTAATCCAACCATCTGGTAAGTTTGACAAATAATCCTAATGGGAAAAGATAAACTAAAACGATTCGCTGAAATAGAAACATTTCACAATGTTATTCAACCATCTATGGAAGAAGTTCTAAATGGCTTCCCATTGAAAGGAAATTGGCATAAAAACCATTTTAAAAATGACAACCCTATTGTTTTAGAATTAGGTTGTGGAAAAGGAGAATATACAGTTGAAATGGCGAAAATGTTCCCTGAGAAAAACTTTATCGGAATAGACATCAAAGGATCTAGGATGTGGAGGGGAGCTAAAACTTCAATCATAGAAGGGATAACCAATACTGCTTTTTTAAGATCCAAAGTTGACTTTATAGAAAAATTATTTGGTGAAGATGAAGTTTCTGAAATCTGGTTAACCTTCTCAGATCCACAACCCAAAAAACCTAGAAAAAGATTGACATCACCTCTTTTTATAACACGTTACTTGAAACTTCTTAAACCGAAAGGAACCATCAACTTGAAATGTGACAGCGATTTACTTTTTGAATACACGCTCGAACAAATAGCTGAAAACAATTATGAAAAACAAGAAGAATCATGGGATGTTTATAACGAATTTGTTAACCGTACAACTCAAGCAACAAAAGACTTAATGAATATTCGCACATTTTACGAAACAAAATGGCTTGAAGAAGGAAAGACCATTAAATATTGTCGTTTCACCATTTCATAGCTTTATATAGTCATTTTATCACATCAAATTATAGCAATACCGTTTTTAAAAATATTCTAACTACATTAGAAGCTAATATTACAAAACAATTGTAATTCATGAAAAAGCTTTTATTGTTATTCTTATTTTTTCCAACATTTAGTTTTGCTGGAAATGACAACATTCACTTTGGAGGAAGATCAGCAGGAATGGGTCATGCTTCAATAACACTGAGTGATGTATGGAGTTCTCACCATAACCAAGCTGGACTGGGATGGCTAACAAGAGCAGAAGCAGGTGTGTTTGCCCAAAATAGGTTTCTCGTCAGAGAAATGAATTATATGGGGTTTGCTTATGCTCAACCGGTAAAATCAGGAGCTTTTGCTCTGTCGTTTACCAATTTCGGTTATTCACAATATGGAGAAAGCAAACTTGGACTTGGATATGGTTTAAAATTTAGTGACCGAATTACAGGTGGTATTCAAATTAACTATCACAATACACGCATAGGAAACAATTATGGATCAGCTTCGGTACTATCTGCCGAAATGGGAATGCAGGCAAAAATAACCTCAAATTTAGAGTTAGGGATGCACCTATTTAATCCAACGCAAGCAAAATTAAACGACTTTAATGATGAGAGAATTCCTACAATTATGCGCCTAGGAATGGCTTACACTTTTTCAAATAAAGTATTTGTCACTTTAGAGGCAGAAAAAGACATTGACTTTCCTGCAAATTTTAAGGCAGGAATTGAATACAAAGCTAATAACAAGATATATTTAAGAGGCGGTATTGGAGCTGCTCCTACTGCTGCTACTTTTGGGGTAGGAGTTTATCACAAGGGACTAAAACTTGACCTCGCTTCTTCCTACCATCAAGTTTTAGGTTTTATCCCTGAAGTTTCTTTGACGTATGTATTTGAAAAAAATTAATGCAGTCATTTTTCAAAATATGGGTCCTGTGTATTTGTATTCTTTTTGGAAATAATGTCTTTTCTCAAAAAAACCACAAATTAGAATATGAAGCACAGAAAAGTTTTGTAATCGAACAGAGCATCGAAATGATTGCTGAAAATTCTGAATCCGAGGATGCAGACTATACAACACTATTTGACTTACTCAGTATATTCTATGACAGACCTATAAACTTAAATCATAAGGAAATAAAAAGTGACTTACAGCAAATTCGATTATTATCCGATTTTCAAATCAACAATTTATTAAGTCATGTTGAGAAAAATGGTAAGTTAATGTCTATTTATGAACTTCAATCTATCGATGGTTTTGATCCACAAACAATAAGAAACCTCATGCCTTTTGTTTCAGTTAACACTGAGCTTTATTCACCTCATATATCTATAGACGACATGTTGAAAAGTGCTACAAATGAAGTCTTTATTCGTTATTCTCGTGTTCTGGAGGATCAAGAGGGGTTCTACGACCAAAATCGTTTGACAGAGTCATATAGTTCTGATGCTGCTGCAGATTCTGCTTGGAAAGCTAGTCCCAACAGAAGGGCATTGGGTTCCCAAGATAAATTGTACATGCGTTACCGTTTTAAGTTCTTGACCAACTTAAGCATTGGGTTAACCATGGAAAAAGATGCCGGCGAATCATTTTTCGGAAATAAGAAAGCAGAAGAATTATTTGCAATAAAATCAAAAAAAGGTTTTGACTATTACTCCGCTCACTTTTATATTAAAAACATAGGGAAAATCAAAGGATTAGCCATCGGAGACTACCATGTTCAATTTGGTCAAGGATTAACGTTTTGGTCTGGGTTAGCTTTTGGAAAGTCAACGAATATTTTGTCAACTAAAAGAAATGCATTAGGAATTAGACCCTATGCTTCGGTAGATGAAAATCGGTTTTTACGAGGAGCTGCTGCTACGGTTGGATTGGGGAAATTTGAATTTACTGCCTTTGGCTCAAGAAAAAAGATTGATGCTAACATCAATAATGAGGATACACTTTCTACTATTGACGGTCCTAATTTCACTTCGTTCCAAGCGACAGGACTTCACACTACAGTTAGTGAACTGGAGGATAAAGACGCCATTGAAGAAACACACATGGGAGGCCACGCTCGTTTCATCACCAGAAAATTGAGTATGGGTATTACGGGAGCGCATTCTATATATGGAGGTAATTTAGAAAGAACCTTGCAATACCACAATCAATTTGACTTTAACAGCAACCAAAACACTGTTATGGGAGCTGATTATAGTCTGTTGCATCAAAACTTTAATTTCTTTGGAGAAGTTTCCAGAAGTGCTAACGGAGGAATGGCTCAAATACATGGTATGCTGGCTTCATTAGATCCAAAATTGGCATTTTCTGTATTGTATCGAAATTATGAAAAGGATTACCAATCATTACTCAGTACAGCCTTTGCAGAGAGCGGTAGAAATGTAAATGAAAAAGGCGTTTTTGTTGGTTTAGAAGCAAAGCCCACAAAATACTGGATAATTACTGCTTATGCAGATCAATTCACCTTTCCTTGGATGCAATCTCAAACCGACCAACCAAACACTGGAGGGGCAGATTACATCCTACAAACAAGGTACAAGCCTAGTAGAGATCTAGATATGTATGTTAGAGTTAGAAATCGAAACAAGCCAAAAAACACAACGGAAGATCTGGATGACATCGATTTTACTGTGAGGGTTAATCAGTGGAATATACGATACAATATCATATATAAAATATCTGAATCTGTTCGACTTAGAAATAGAATTGAATACACCATCTACAAACGAGGCGAAAACGAGAGAGAACAAGGGAGTATAATTTATCAAGATGTAATGTATAAACCTAAATCAAGCCCTTTGTCTTTTTCTTTTCGATATGCGTTATTTGATACAGATTCATATAATTCAAGAATCTTTAGTTACGAAAACGATGTATTATACTTCTTTAATATTCCGGCTTATTCCAACAGAGGAACTAGAACTTATTTAACGGCTCGGTATAAGGTTAGAAGGGGCATAGACGTTTGGTTGCGTTGGAGTCAGTGGTATTATAACAATGTAAATGTCATTGGTAGTGGACAGAATGAAATTGTTGGAAATACGAAAACTGAAATACGAGCACAAGTGAGGTTTAAGTTCTAACGTATTTAAACGAACTGTTTTTTAACCTTATAAGAGAAACAGTGTATTATGGTTATTAAGTTCATTCCATTGCTGTTTTCCTGCTAAATAACTACAGAGTAATGCAGCTAATCGGCCAATAAATTCTTATAAAGATGGAAGCGACGCTTTATTAGAGGCTAAAGCTATCAGAAATAAATCTTTATTTAAGATCACAACTGTGTCATTATTAAAAACCAACTATTTCAATAACGTTACGTGCCCAATATACTCATGCGGTTCCTTCGAAGAGGCATCTGTGCAAGTTACCTTCCAAACATAAACATCTTGTTGAGACATAAGCCCCTTATAGGTGCCATCCCAACCTTCAGAGGAGTAAGAC
>JAQWQH010000103.1 GCA_029244805.1 Flavobacteriales bacterium | reverse complement strand
TTAAACAGAAAAGTATTAGCTGATTTAGCAATGAATCACCCGGATGCTTTTAAAGCTGTTGTCGATAAAGTAAAATAAATACTTTGTTATTACTTATTAAAAAAAAGGAGAAACTAACGTTTCTCCTTTTTTTTTGCTGGTTATCATCTTTTAGTGTTAATTTAGACTAAAACTTAAGATAAAATTGAGCGCTACAATACTGGAAATAAACAAACTATCTAAAAAGTACAAAGATGTGCTTGCTCTAGATAGTCTGAGTTTAAAAGTGGAAAAAGGAACTGTCTTTGGTCTGCTTGGACCAAACGGTAGTGGTAAAACAACCACTCTTGGTATTCTTCTTGGAGTTTTAAGGCAATCTGCAGGTAGTTATTCTTGGTTCGAAAATGGAGATAGAACTGAAAACAGATTGAGAATAGGTGCATTATTAGAAACACCTAATTTCTACCCATATCTTTCGGCAGTGCGAAACTTGGAAATTGTTGCAAAAATTAAAAAGCTTAACAATCCATCAGAAAGAATTGAGTCGGTGTTGAAGATTGTAAACCTTTATCAAAGAAAGGACTCCAAGTTCAAAACCTATTCGTTAGGAATGAAGCAAAGGTTAGCGATTGCTGCAGCTATATTAAACGATCCTGAAGTATTAGTGCTAGATGAACCTACCAACGGGTTGGATCCCCAAGGTATTGCGGAAATACGAGAATTAATCATTACAATATCTAAAGAAGGTAAGACAATTATTATTGCTTCACATATTTTAGATGAAATTGAAAAGGTATGTACGCATGCAGCTATTCTTAAATTTGGAAATTTAATTAGACAAGGCACCATAGAAGAGATAATTGGTGGTGACAATTTTGTCATTATAGCTGCGAATGATATGGCTTTAACGAAAAAAGCAATCGATGAAAACCCTCAAATAGAGATTTCCAAGACTACTGAAACTGAAATCACAATTAAAGTGTCTAAAGAAATGACCACAGAAATGATAAATCAATATTTCTTTGACAAAGGAATTGTGTTATCAAAATTAAAATCTCACTCTGAGAGTTTGGAAACACAATTCTTAGAGATTATTAAATAATGCTACAACTATTAGACATAGAATACAATAAAGTAAAAAAGTATACCACTTTTTGGGTAATACTTATCATTTACGCTACGCTCATCCCATTAATTATTTGGGGGATTTCAGCCTTTCATTTCGGACAAGAAGGAACACCTATGTATTGGAAAGGATCTTCATTATTTAAATTTCCGGTTGTATGGAATGGTGTAACCTGGATTGCGAGTTGGTTTAATTTATTGCTAGGCATATTAATTGTTTTAATTATTTGTAATGATTTTAATTATCGAACATTTAAACAAAACGTTATCGATGGATTAAGTAAACAACAAGTTATAGCTTCAAAATTCTTATTTCTATTGGCCTTAGCTATCGCGGTTAACCTATATACGTTTATTATAAGTCTATTATTTGGTTTAGCATTTTCAGATGGCGGGAGTATGTTCAGTGACATTTATTACGTAGGAATATACTTCGCACAAACGGTTGGCTACTTCACTTTAGCTTTTTTATTCTCTATTATTTTAAGAAAAACGGCATTAGCTATAATACTATTTACATTAACAATTATAATTAACCCGATTCTGACAGGAACAATTAGCTGGGCTATTGGTGATAATTCGATTGTTCAATTTCTCCCTATCAATGTAATTTCTGAATTGACTCCGTTTCCGCTGCAGTGGTTAACAAATATGATGTCAGCAAGTTCTGATCCTGAAGCACAAAAACAAAGTATGGAGGCTGCAAATATGGTTATATCACAACCCATAAGAACAGTTGTGGCAACAGCATATATTGTAATATTTGTATTTATCTCCAATTTGATACTGAAGAAAAGAGACTTGTAGTCTAAAAACTTTTCTTTAGCCACTTTATGTAAGTAGGGTTTTGATTCATCCCTCCATGAAGCTGTCCAGATAGCGTAATTAATTCATCCTTGCTGCTAAAGTGTTTTTTTAATTGCACAGATGATTCATAATAAATAATTTCATCCGCATCACCATGAAAAATAGAAATTGGAGATTTCACATTCTCAATAAACTCAAACGTTTTTAATTTATAATCTAAAAAATAACTAGGTATAAAAGGATATTGATTGTTCATCATATCAATCATACTGTAATATGGTGCGAGTAGGATTAGATGCTTTGCATTAGACTTAGCAGCAAGCATAGAAGCTGGACCGGTTCCAATGGAGTAACCTAATATTATAATATTCTGCTCTTCATAACTCTTACATAGACTATCATATGCTATTTCTACATCAGAATAAAACTGATTTTGACTAATAATTTTGCCCTCACTCTTACCAAATCCTCTATAATCTAGAATGAAACAATCATAACCCAAGTCGGTATAAACATAAGCATCCTTTTCGCACCTTTTAATGTCTCCCGCATTACCATGCAAGTAAAACACAAGACCTTTTGAATTATACGATTTAAACAATACTCCACTTAATTTCGTTCCGTCCTCTCCTACTATTGTCTTTTCTTCAAATTTAACCTTGAAATCAAATTCATAATCTGAACTTAATTTAGTAGGATGAAATAGAATGTTTTCTTGCTGAAAATATAGGTATGCACAAACAGCAATATATAAGACAATCATGAATGCTAACAACCGCTTTCCTATCTTGACAATAAGCTTCATAATCTATTTAAGCCTTCAATAGCCGGTTCATAATTCGTTTCAATTGATAGGATATAATTGTAGACCCTTCTGGCGTTTTGCTTGTCACCAATTACTTCATATCCAAGCCCCATATTATACCATGCCTGAACATATTTAGGGTTTATATCAACTGCTTTCTGAAAATTTTCTAATGCTTTCTCAACTATTGTATCTTTGGTATACTGGAGCATATCATCACGATAAATTCCAACATAGGTATTTCCAATATTAAAATATGCTTCTTCAAACGTAGAATCAATTTCCAACATCTTATAAAAATAAATCCTAGCTTCCAGCGGCTTATTGGTAAAATGTAGATATAACCCCTTGTTTCGAACAGCTTCCATACTCTCTGGGTAAATTTCCAATGCAGCATCATAATAAGTAATCGCTAAATCATTTTGTTGTTGCGCATAAATCAATCCCAATTGAATCATGGCAGCATAATAATTAGCATCCATTTCTATGGCAGTCTGATAAGATGACTCTGCCAACTTCATATTCCCTAATGATTCGTAGATCTTACCTTTAACATAATATGGACGTGGTAAATACTGATTCTCTTTCAAAACTCTATTTACGTATATCATCGCCTTGTCTGGCTCACTATAAGCAGCCCTAAGCTCAGCTAATAACAATAATGCATCCGTATTTATAGAGTCATACTCTAAAGCATAATTTAAATAAATTTCAGCCTGATCTAATAGAGACACATCACTTTTATACATAGCAGCTGCGTATTGAATATCGGCCTTTGCATAATTCATTGCTGCTGATTCTGGTGCAAGCTTTAATGCTCTATTAATATCATCAACTGCATTCTTAAAATTATAACGATTTTTGTAATACAACGCTCGTTTATAATAACCATTTGGAGATTCTGGATTACTCAAAATCTCCTCTTCTAACAAAGTTAAAGGGTTTACGACAATAACTTCATCAATAACAGATTCCTTATTATCCTTAATTTCTGTTTTAAAAGTATCTCCATCTGTTTTAGTTCCGCAACTAGTAACAAATAATAAACAAAGTAACCAAAATATATTTTTCATTAATTTCAAATAAAATGAGCGCTATCAAATGAATGACAGCGCCCAAATATAGTCAATTGAAAGGGATTATTAAATACCAATCAATAACTTGGCTTAGCCTTTTACTAATTTGTTTCTTTACTTCCTAGAGCTACAACTACTTTTACTTCTAACTCATCAGAAAGTTCCGGATTATCCATCAATAAATCTTTAACGGCATCCTTACCTTGACCTAACTTAGTATCTCCATAACTGTACCAAGATCCACTTTTTTTAATGACCTCAAATTCAACACCTAAATCGATTATTTCTCCCATTTTGGAAATTCCTTTTCCATACATGATATCGAATTCAGCTAATCGAAATGGGGGCGCCACTTTATTCTTGACTATTTTGACTCTCGTTCTATTTCCTATAACTTCATCACCACTTTTAATTTGAGTAGAACGACGAATATCTAATCGTATAGATGAATAAAACTTCAAAGCGTTTCCACCCGTTGTTGTTTCCGGATTACCGAACATTACACCAATTTTTTCTCTTAATTGGTTAATAAAAATACAACATGTATTTGCCTTATTAATAGATGACGTTAGCTTCCTCAATGCTTTGGACATCAACCTAGCTTGCAATCCCATTTGGCTATCTCCCATCTCTCCTTCAATCTCAGCTTTCGGAGTAAGTGCAGCAACTGAATCGATTACCACTAAATCAATTGCTCCTGAGCGAATTAAATTATCCGCAATTTCTAATGCTTGCTCTCCATTATCTGGTTGAGATATTAATAAGTTCTCAACATCCACACCTAAAGACCTAGCATAGAATTGATCGAACGCGTGCTCTGCATCAATAAATGCCGCAATTCCTCCAGCTTTTTGACACTCCGCAATTGCATGGATTGTCAAAGTTGTTTTACCTGATGATTCCGGACCATAAATTTCAACAACTCTTCCTTTTGGAAAACCGCCAACTCCTAATGCTCTGTTTATTGTAATAGAACCAGAAGATATAACCTCCATATCTTCTATTGCGTTATCTCCTAATCGCATAACCGTACCTTTACCATACGATTTATCCAATCTGTCAAGCGTTGCTTGTAACGCTTTTAATTTTTCTGTGTTTGCTGCTTTTTCTTTTGCTACTGCCATAATGAATAATTTTTCTACAATTGTACGACTAGGAGGACGTAAGCTATTTACGTTGTTTTTTTAACCCTCCAATTCTTCTAAAATTTGTTGTGTATGATGTTTTGTTTTTACCTTTTCAATTATTTTAATAATCATTCCTTCTCCATTTATAATAAATGTCTTACGAAAAATTCCGTCATACTCTCTTCCCATAAACTTTTTCAATCCCCAGCATTCAAATTGATTAATCATTACCTTTTCTGTATCTGCAATTAGCGGAAAGGGTAAATCATATTTTTCTATAAATCCTTGGTGTTTTTTTTCTGTATCAGCACTTACTCCAATAATTGCAAATCCTTTATCCAACAATAAATCATAGTTATCTCGCAAATTACATGCTTGCGCTGTACAACCCGGGGTATTATCTTTTGGATAGATATAAACTACCAAAGTTTTTCCAGCAAAATCCGCTAATTTTACCGTGTTTCCATTTTGATCTACCCCACTAAAATTAGGAGCTTTTACTCCTTCTTTAATTTCACTCATAATTTTTTTCATTTAGATTACAAAAGACCGAATACTTGGCTAATATATCAATAATAGATATACAAAATTATCAACAAATCATTTTTTAATCAACATATGTTCAATTTCTGAACATTTCAAAAAATGCATTTTGAATTACATATATAATCACTAACATTGCAGTATATGACTACAGAAAGAATTTCGGAATCAGAATCTAATCATAATGATTTGGATAAAATGAGTACAAGAAACCTTCTTGTCAATATGAACAAAGAGGACAAAACCGTTCCAGATGCAGTAGAAAAAGTAATTCCGGCAATCGAAAAATTAGTCGATGAAATTGTAATTCGTATCAAAAATGGAGGACGCTTATTTTATATTGGAGCAGGAACCAGCGGAAGACTTGGAATCGTAGATGCAAGCGAATGCCCCCCAACCTTTGGTGTCCCACATGGAATGGTAATAGGAATCATTGCAGGAGGAGACGATGCAATACGAAAGGCTGTTGAATTTGCAGAAGATAATGAAAACGGAGCATGGAATGATTTGCAAGAATATCAAATTGGAAAAGATGATACTGTTATTGGAATTGCAGCTTCTGGAACTACTCCATACGTAATAGGTGCATTTAATAAATGTAACGAATTAGGTATCTTAACTGGAAGCATTACTTGCAATCCAGGAAGCCCACTAGACCTATTAGCTAAACACTCCATAGTTCCGGTAGTCGGTCCAGAATTTGTCACTGGAAGTACACGGATGAAGTCTGGAACAGCTCAAAAATTGGTTCTTAATATGATTTCTACATCAGTAATGATAAAAATAGGGCGCGTAGAAGGCAACAGAATGGTTGATATGCAACTAAGCAATGCTAAGTTAGTTGATAGAGGAACAAAAATGGTGATGAACCAACTGGGGAATTCCTATGAGGAAGCGAATAGACTCCTTAAAAACCATGGAAGTGTTCGTAAAGCAGTTGCTGAGGGAAAGAAATAAAAAAGCAATGAGAGCTTTATGATCCAAACGCTATTCTTCCTTATCAATATCATCAAACCCATCATCGTAAAATAACTCTTGATCTAATTTTCCTAAGATTTTAAACTCTGTCCTTCTGTTTCTTTGTCGACCTTCAGGATTATCTGATCCATCCTCATTTGTATTTTCCGCAATTGGAATTGTTTCACCATATCCTTTTGCCTGTAATCTTTCAATTTTAATACCTTTTTTAATTAAATATTGAACTACACTTTCAGCACGTTTTTGAGATAATCTAACGTTGTATGCATCATTTCCTTTGCTATCTGTATGAGAGGCTATTAAAACAATAATCTCAGGGTTATCTTCCAAAAGCACCAATAAGGTTGTGTCAATTGAATTCATAGCAATATCCGTTAAATCTGGACTATCAAAATCATAATAAATATTTTTTAAAACAACTCGCCCAGTTGGAATTTTCTCCACTATAATATCTTCACATATACTATCTGACTTTTGCAAATTGAGTGTCGAGACTTTAACTTTACCATTTA
>JAQWQH010000078.1 GCA_029244805.1 Flavobacteriales bacterium | reverse complement strand
TTGAACTATCCCAGAAGATAAACCGAATCTAATTTTGTGCTTACTTGTAATGGAAACATTGTAAACATAAGAAAGATAACCCCCGGTACTTCCCAAAATATTTGTTTGGTCATTAATAACCGTAAAACCTAAAGCCATTTTATCTCGGTTAAAATTTCCATCAATCGTAAACACTTGGGTTTCTGGCGCTCCAGTAAAACCATGCCATTGCTTGTGTACGAGTAAATGTGCAATGTTTCCATTTAATCCAGCAGCAGCAGGATTAATAAAATATTGGTTTTGCAAATAATGCTCTATGACCGGTGTTTGCTGACCTTGAGACATCAATGAGCCCAGCAATATCGTTAGTAAAAGTAGTCCTTTTTTCATCTTTGTTATTTATTTCTTAATACCGTTAATGAGCCCTTATACACTTTGTCTGAATCCGTAAATTTAATTACATAATAATATGTTCCATCAGGCAGTTGGTCCGTTCCTGAGACACCTTCCCAATCATTTTGATACCCTTTCACAGAAAGCACCTCACCTCCCCATCTATCGTATACAAAAACGTCTGCTCCCTCAAACGTTTCTATGTTGGTGATTTTCCAGGTATCGTTTAACCCATTCCCATCAGGCGTTATTACGTTATAAATAAATAACTTGAAATCCTCTATTACATTTACAACCATACTATCTATATTCTTACAACCGTGTATATCCGTTACCTCTAGGTAATAAGTGGTTGTTTCCAGCGGGTTTGCATCAGGGTTTGAAACCGAGTTGTTGTCCAATGATTCTGTTGGTGTCCAACTGTATCCAATAGCTCCTGGATAATACCCCTCTAATCCTACTGAAAAACCCTGACTAACACTTGTGTCTATCCCAGCATTTGGCTGAGGTAAAGGAAATACTTCGGCATACTTTGGTATTGAATCTACGCACTGCTCTCCAGTTGTTGCAACCAACCAAACTTCATAAAACCCATCTACGGCATAGTTGTGCACAGGGTCGGTAGCAATAGATATGTTGTTATCGCCAAAACTCCAAGCATAAGAAATAGTTCCTGATGCTATTTGAGTGGAGTTTACAAACATTACAGGAGATCCAACGCAAGCATCTGTAACTTCAAAATTAGGATAAGGCATAGGATTAATAATTACCGACTGCGTTAACTTAGAAACACAGCCTTCATTGGATGTTACCGTTAAGCTAACATTATATGTTTGGTCATTTAAATAATTATGCTGCGGATCGGTTGAAGTTGAGCTTGACCCATCACCAAAATCCCATGAATATCCAGTCAAAGAAGCTGGGGAATTAGCCGTGTTAATAGAGCTTGTATCATCAAAAACAGATGTTTGAAAATGACACACCGGATCAGCAATAAAACCAACCTCCGGTAAAGGGTGAACGCTTACTGCCTGGGTAATTGTATCCTTACAGTTATTGTTGGATGTTGCTATTAATTCAACATTATATATACTATCTAGACTATATAAATGGCTTGGTTGGTCAACTGTACTTAGCAAGGAGTTATCATCAAAATCCCACTCGTACGTTAAGGAGCCAGTCGTAATATTTGAGCCATTTGCAAAATTCATAGTATTTCCTAAACACACATCAGCAAATGTGAATGAAGCTGTTGGCATGTAATAGATTGAAACTAGTTGGGAAACACTACTTGAACATCCATTCGAGGTGGTAGTCGTTAGTTCAACATTATAGGTATTGGGTAGTAAATATTTGTGCTTAATATCTTGAGTTGTGCCAACAGAAGCATCATCAAAGTCCCATAAAAATGTTAGATTATTTTGACCTTCTGAAAAAACAGTAGTACTATTAAATACCGAAGAATCTATTTGACATTCATTGGTAAAAGTAAAATCCGTTTGGGGCACTTCATATATAACAACCGTGTCTTGAGTAACTCTTGTACATGTTGCAGGAAAAGTGCCAATTACCGCCTCCAATGCAACCACGTAAGTGCCAGTATCCGCATAAGTATGCGAAGGATTAGCTAACGGAGATACTGCTCCATCGCCAAAAAACCAAGAATACTGAACAGTTGAGCCTGGAGACACAGATGTATTTATAAAAGAACTTGCCGTTCCTTCACAAACACTATCACAAATAAAACTAACGTCAACTGGCTCGGTTATTTCTACCTGTTTTGTGACTGAATCGATACAACCAAAAGTTGATTCAATAATTAACTCTACATCAAAGGTGCCCGCAGATGAATAACTGTAGGAGGGAGTGGCAATGTTGTCTGTTCCTACGCCATCTCCAAAGTCCCAATCATAGGAAGAAACATTACTAGGAGCAATTGATGTAACTGAAAAACTCATTGGAGACCCTAAACAGACCGCTGCTTGCGCAAAGTCCACAGACGGCAATGGATTCACCTGAACGCTTTGCGTGATTGAGCCAGTGCAGCCTCTATCCGTTTCCACCGTAAGTGACACATTATAAAACCCATCAGCAGGATAAATATAACTGGGGTCCGAGGCAATACTCCCGCTGCCATTTCCAAAGTTCCAAGAAAAGTTTGTAATTGTCCCATCTGTTGAAGTCGATCCGCTACTATTAAAAACGGTATTGAAGCCCTCGCATTCTATCGTTGATGTAAAAGCTGGTTGTGGGTTTCCATTAACAACAATTTCCTCACTTTCTGAATAAGCGAATGGACAAACCCCACTCTTAACCATGGCTCTATACTGAGTGGTTTGTGTTAAATTTGCATAACTTAAATCTCCTGTTGTGTTAACAATGTTAGTTCCTGGAGTAGTAGCGAAATTATCGTTAGAAGATTCCCACCACAATACATCTCCGTTTTCATAAACTAGATTAACGACTCCTCCGTTTCCGCCCGCACAAACCGTATTTGCACCAATTACAAAACCACCAACCGTAGGACTATTCACCACTACTTCATAAGGATTTGCTTGCGTTACCTCGGGGCATGTTCCGCTTTTAACGATTGACCTAAAAAAAGTAGTTTGCATTATGTTCTCAAAAGGGAGAGATGGCGTTGTATCATTCAAAGTAGTCCAAGGGCCAAGAAGACTGTTTGACATTTCCCATCTTAGTATATCTCCATTACTACCCGTTAAAACCAAGGAGTCTTCATTGGTTCCTGAACATAAAATATTTATTGGTGTAATTGTACCTTCACTGGATGCGTCTGCTACATTTACCTGCAAACTTTCTGTTACCGGCAAGCAACCTGGCATTGCTATATCAACAGAGTATAAAGCTTGATTAGCTACAAGGACCGAAGGAATTGTGAAAGACTCTGTCGTGTAGGATAAAGCTGTTGTATTTTCTTTCCAAGAGTAAGAAGCTCCTGCAAAGATATCAGCACTTATCTGAAATGTTTCTCCCTCGCAATAAGGACCCGTTGAAACAAGATTTACAGAGTTTGGATATTCCTCTTCTACTCCAGTAAATACAGAAACCGGCTCTACAATAGCATATTTTCGCCCTCGTATCCAATCTATTTGCAAGCTTCCTGAAATATTTGAAGAACCTACTAGACCGTTTTGAACACCTATTATAACTTTTTTGGGCAAAACAAATGATGCTGAGAAGTCTGATCTAGTTTCGGCAGAGTTGCCCGTTGGAAAAGCAGAGTTGCCCGTTGGAAAAGAGATGCTTTGATTTGACTCCAAATTCCAATTAAACGACCATAAACCAGCTGGGTTTGAAATAGAGGTAACTGCAACTAAGGGGGCTAAAAGCAACTTGCTAAATTGTGGTGAAGCGCCAGAGACTTTTTGCATTAACATATTCCCGTTTTCATATGTAGATACAAAACCATTATTGGATGCATCCACAAGTCCCAAAGCCGCTATTCCATTTGAAGCTGTAATGGTATTCATTTCAACGGTTAGCGTATCCGTATAACTGGTTTTCGAAACCAATAATGCTTCCGGGTTTGCTGGATCTTGATTAAAAGTACAATTACCTCCTGATAAGCTGATATTTGTATTGATTCCAAATTGATCCCATTTTAAAGCGTCCACACCAGCTGATTCAAAAGAGTCAAATAAATTAAATGTTGCTTCGCCATTTGCAACTCCTGCGGCACTCGGATTACCATAATACATGTATATGGTTGTTGATCCTACAGGTAGCGTAGGCACTTTTACCCAAAAACGGGTACTTAACT
>JAQWQH010000076.1 GCA_029244805.1 Flavobacteriales bacterium | reverse complement strand
CTTCTGGCATTTGTCAATGTCATTATGTGGAAATACAAATCTTTTTCCTTGATGTAATCTTACACCATCAACAAGACACGCATGACATTCACTGTCATAAACAATAACATCATTTCTACCTACCAAAGCATCAATAGCAGACATAAAACCCTGATAACCATAATTGAGAAGATAACAAGATTCCATTTCCATAAAATCCGCAATTTCATCCTCTAATTGCTCATGTTTACTAGTTTGTCCTGACATCATTCTGGCACCCATTGGATAACCTAATCCCCATTCTGTAGCTGCATCTATATCTGCTTTTCTAATGTCTGGGTGATTTGACAACCCTAGGTAGTTATTAATACTCCACGTGAGAACCTTCTTTCCTCTAAACATCATATGAGAACCTATTTCTCCTTCTAGTTTAGGAAAAGTGTAATATCCATGTGCATCTTTTGAGTATTGACCCAATGGGCCTCTGTTTCCTGCAATTCTTTCAAATATATCCATATAGCAAAATAAATTTCTTCTAAAAATCAATGCAAATGTAAGCTATTGAAAGAAGTGTTCAAATATTGTTTTAATAAAATATAAACAGAAATTAGTTAATTGTTTATAAATGAACTTGCTGATATGGAGATTTTAAAAGATAATTTGGTCCTCGCATAATTTACTTTATGCTTAATCGTTAGAAGCACGAGATTAAATTTCCTACATTCGCGAACTAGATGAAAAAAATAAAATTAATATTACTTCTGTTTATTGCTTCAGCTACTATTTTTGTTGGTTGTTCCGAGCACGGTAAAATATTAAAAAGCACAGATTACGACCTAAAATACAAAAAGGCGATTGAATATTATGAAGCTGGTGATTGTTACAAGGCCCTTCCGTTATTTGAAGAACTAATGACCTATTTTAGAATGACAGAAAGAGGAGAAGATGTGTATTACTATTATGCGAACACGCAATTTTGTTTAAAGGAATACTATTTAGCAGCCTACTATTTTAAAAGATTTACTGTGAATTATCCAAATAGTCCAAAAGCAGAGGAATGTGCATTCAATTCCGCTAGATGCAGCATGTTAAATTCTCCAGAGTATAATTTGGATCAATCAGATACCTATAAAGCAATTGATGATTTCCAGTTGTTTATGAATCACTACCCAAACAGTGGTTTAGTGGATTCATGCAATACTTTGATAAGTTCTTTAAGAAGTAAGTTGGAAACGAAGAGTTTTGAAAAAGCTAAGCTGTATTACAAAATGGAGAAATATCGTTCAGCTGTTATTTTATTTAACACAACATTAGAAGAATTTCCGGATACCGACTTCAAAGAAGAGGTCTTATACTTAATCATTAGGTCTAATTTTTTGTTTGCTAGTAACAGTATAGAGACAAAAAAAGAAGAACGATATGACAATACTATCAAATCTTATTATACCTTTGTCGACCAATTTGATTCAAGTAAATTTCTGAAATCAGCAGAAAGTTATTTTAAATCGAGTCAAAAAGAACTAGATAAAATTAGAAACGTCAATTAATATGGCTTATAGAGACAGTACAGCAGAAAGAACTACGATTACTAGGAATATCGGTGATTTAGAAGAGAAAACAGGAAATGTTTACGAATCAATTGTTATTCTTTCAAAAAGAGCTAATCAAATAAATGCTGAGTTAAAAGAGGAGCTAACGTCTAAATTGGAGGAATTTGCTTCATCTACAGATAACTTAGAAGAAATTTTTGAAAATAGAGAGCAAATAGAGGTTTCTCGTTTTTACGAAAGATTGCCTAAGCCGGGTGCAATGTCAATGCAAGAGTTCGAAGAAGACAAAATTTACTGGAGAAAGCCAGATTCCGAGACTAAGTCATAAAACAGTATGCTCAACGGCAAGAAAATAATTCTAGCTGTTTCGGGTAGTATAGCCGCTTATAAGTCGGCTTTAATCATACGGTTATTAATTAAAGCTGGAGCTTCTGTCAAAGTAATTATGACTGAAGCTTCTGAGGATTTTATTACTCCATTAACCCTTGCCACTTTGTCTAAAAATCCAGTTCTCAAGGATTTTACCAAGGATAATGATTCAGGAGAATGGAACAATCATGTAGATTTGGGATTGTGGGCAGATGCAATTATCGTTGCTCCCGCGACAGCAAACACTATAGCAAAAATGGTTTCAGGGCATGCTGACAGCTTATTGTTAGCAGTTTACTTGTCGGCTCGTTGTCCAGTGTTTGTTGCACCTGCGATGGATTTAGATATGTACAAGCATCAATCAACGCAGGAGAATCTAGAAACACTTATTGAAAGAGGTGATTTGATTATTCAACCGGAATCAGGTGAGCTTGCAAGTGGGTTAATTGGCGAAGGAAGACTGACCGAACCAGATCACATTCTTGAATTCTTGGATAATTATTTTGCTGAGAAAGCATCGCTTTATGGCTTAAAACTTTTAGTATCAGCTGGTCCTACGCATGAACCAATTGATCCAGTTCGCTTTATTGGAAACCATTCTTCATGAAAAATGGGGTTTGCATTAGCAGAGGAAGCAGCAAAAAGAGGTGCAGATGTAACTTTAATTGCAGGGCCAGTTAGTTTGGAAACGCCGCATGGAGTGAATAGAATAAATGTCAAAACAGCGCAAGATATGTTTGAAGCTTGTGCAGGTAATTTTGAAGAGCAAGATATAATTATAATGGCTGCTGCTGTAGCGGATTACACGCCAATAGAGGTAGCCTCAGAAAAAGTTAAGAAGAAAGCTGAGAATTGGGGTGTCGAGTTGAAGAAAACGAAAGATGTTTTAGCTTGGATTGGTAAGAACAAAAAGGCAAACCAAAAAGTAGTTGGTTTTGCTTTGGAAACCGAAAATGAACAAGCAAATGCATTCGGAAAATTAGAGCGAAAGAATTTGGATATAATTGTGCTAAATTCATTGAAAGATAAGGGTGCGGGTTTTCAACATGATTCCAATAAAGTAACAATTATTGATCGAAATAATAAAGTGACTAGTTTTGAGTTAAAGAGTAAGCAAGATGTAGCCATAGATATTTTGGATACAATAGAAACTTACTAAGTTTAAGATGAATGAATTTGATTAGAATTAATATAATATTGTTGATGATTTCTCTCTCTAGCTATTTAAAGGCGCAAGAGATGAACTGTCAGGTACAGGTCATTGCACCCACATTGCAAAGCTCTCCGGCAAATTCAGAGATAATACAAGAGTTGCAGTCGTCGGTTTTTGAATTTATAAATGGTACTAAATGGACAAATGAAGTTTTTCAAGATGAGGAACGCATCGAGTGCAGTATTTTAATAAATATAAAGACGAAAACAGGAAGTGATCAATTTAATGCGAGTATACAGGTTTCATCTTCTCGTCCTGTTTATGGATCAAGTTTTAAAAGTCGCTTGTTAAATTACAATGATAATAGTCTTAGTTTCGTTTATCAAAGAGGGGCTTCGTTGGTATTTACTCCTGATAGGCACCAAAATAATTTAGCCGATGTTTTGGCTTTCTACGTATATATGGCTATAGGATATGACTATGATTCATTTTCCTTAAAAGGAGGTACGCCTTATTTTGATAAAGCACAACAGATTGTGTCGAACTGTCAAAATGCACCTGAGGCAGGTTGGAAACCGCAAGAAGGTACTAAAAACAGATATTGGATAGTGGTCAATCACCTGCAGAATTTGTTTGATCCATTGCGCATTTGTTTTTATGAATACCATAGACAAGGGTTTGATTTATTGTATGCTAAAAGAGACGAAGCAATTGAAAAAGTAACAAGTGCAATACAATTATTAGAGACTATCCACAAAACCAGACCGAACTCCTTTAACGTGCAAATGTTTTTTACTGCTAAAGCCGACGAGATAACGGCTCTTTATAAAGGAGCTCCTGCGGATGTTAAAAACAAGATTTTCAATACTTTGGTTAAATTAGATCCAGGGAATATATCTCGTTATAATAAAATGAAACAAGGCAAATAAAATCTGTTAATTTTAATTGAATCAATAATTTTTTATAATCCTTTCTCTACATTTGTAAGTAAATAAACACTTGAATAAAATGAATATGTTTAAAGGAGTGGGAGTTGCATTAGTAACACCTTTTCAAAGTAATGGGCAAGTTGACTTTACCGCCCTTCAAAGACTTGTTGAACATCAAATAAATAATGGTACGGATTACTTGGTGGTTCAAGGTACTACGGGAGAGTCGGCAACTCTGTCTTCTGATGAAAAGAAAGCAGTATTGGAATTCATAATTGAAATTAACGCAAAACGATTACCAATTGTTTTAGGAATAGGAGGAAATAATACCCGAGCAGTGGTAGAAGGAATTGAGTCTGCCGAGTTAAAAGATGTTGACGGAATCTTATCAGTTAGTCCTTATTATAACAAACCATCTCAAGAAGGAATTTATTTGCATTACAAAACGATTTCTGCAGCTACTTCAAAGCCGATAATTCTTTATAATGTTCCAGGTAGGACAATGAGCAATGTGTTGGCCCAAACAACATTGAGAATAGCAAGAGATTGTAAAAACATTGTTGCAGTTAAAGAAGCTTCAGGAAATTTAGAACAGGTAATGGAAATTATCAATAATAAACCAGAGGGCTTTGTAGTTCTATCTGGTGATGATGCATTGACATTGCCACATATGGCAATTGGCGGCGATGGTGTTATTTCTGTTGTCGCAAATGCTTTTCCAAAAAGATTTTCTACACTGGTTCATGCAGCTATGGAAAACAATATGGATTTAGCCAGAGAAAAGCATTATGAGCTGTTTGAAGTAATCCAACAATTATTCGCAGATGGTAATCCAGGAGGCGTAAAACATGTTCTTAAATTATTGAATATTTGCGATGATAACCTGCGCCTACCTTTGGTTCCTGTAAGTAAAGACGTTGCAGATAAGTTATACGCTTTAACTGCTAAAATAGGAGAGAAGGTAGTTTAGCTAAATTTAAAGTTAATATTTTGAATAAGCTTCAACTTGTCTTCAAGTTGGAGCTTATTTCGTTTAGGACAATTAAGCTTTATTATACAATCTAACTCAAATTTTTGTTCTGCAATTTCTAAATCAAAAGCTTTTACGATTCCCATTATTGAATTCATACTTTCGTATTTAAAATCAATGGTTAAAACTTCTGTGATCTCTTTTTTTATAATTTTGGCATTGTTAAGTGCATCTTTAGCAGCTTCTTTATAGGCTGTAATCAATCCACCTACACCGAGCTTAGTTCCTCCAAAATACCTAATAACTATTACAGAAACGTTGGTAACTCCAAATGATAACAATTGCCCATATATGGGTTTTCCAGCAGAATTATTGGGCTCTCCATCATCACTGTAACGGAATAGTTTTCCTTTTGGACCAATGCTGAATGCATAGCAATGATGGCCAGCATCGTGATAGTTTTTTTTAATTCTGGAAAGACCTTCTTTGAATTGAATCTCTGAATTTATTGGAATTGCAAATGCAATAAATTTGCTTCCTTTCTCCTTATAAATTCCTTCCGAAGGAGCTTTTATTGTTTTGAAGGAATTCATCCAAATATATAATGTCCGAAACTGAAAATAGCTATTGCACCACAAGCAAATAATATACCTATCCAGTTTCCTCTGGTTAGTTTTTCCTTGTAAAGAATAATTCCAATGATAGAGGATAACACAACAACTCCCATGCTTACCATTGGGAATACTACGGAAGCTTCCAGACCAGGAGCGCTGAGTGCCTTAAGCATAAACAACAATGAAAAAAAATTGGGAACACCTAGAATTATTCCCCAAAGTATATTCTTTAATTCAAATTTTGGAGGTGAAGCTAATGATTTTCCTAAAAGAATGAGTATTCCACTGATAGCAGCCATGAAGAAAAGGACAATAAAGTATAACATGTCTTCTCCCGGATTAAGCATTGTTTTAGAATCATTGAAAATGGCATCTGCTATTCCTTGACCAACAAAAACTAAAATAATTAACCAAAGATATTTAATGTTAAAATTGAGTTTGCCTCCTTTGGTTGAGGCCAAATAAATTCCTATTAAAGCGAATACAAAACCGATAATTTTTTCTGTGGAAATTTGATCTTCTGGGTAAAGTAGTAAGGCAGCTGCAACAGGAATCACCAAAGACATTTTATTCGCAACAGTAGTAACTGCAATCCCTACTTTTTGTGTTCCGAAGGCATAAAAATTGAAGACAATGATGAAAAGAAAGCCTATCGCTATAGCATGATAAAGCCAAGGAGCAGAAAGTATGTGATGCAGGTTAATTGACTTCTCTGATAAAATAAAACCAATAGTTCCTGCAGTAACATAATTTACAATAAGCGCCTGAAGATTATCTACATTAAACCGTGCGAAAAGTTTAAAGATAATAATCAAAAGATTGAATAACAGTATTGTTAATATTACGTATATCATTTAGTATAATAAGTGATTTTGTCTTTGCCAAATGTAAACTTTTCAGCGGGTTTAATATTTAATTGTGGAGCTTTAACTCCTTCCGAAAAAAAAGGCTTTCCTGTTAAAACTCTAATTTCATCCCATAAATCATTTTCAAGAAACTGATTTAATGTAAAAGCGCCTCCTTCGACAATTAATGATGTAATGCTGTTTTCGGCACAAATTGTCCATAAATCATCAAAAAAAGACGTGAAAAAGACTTTTCTGTACAAAATTGATTCATTTTCTTGGTTTTTCAATTCATTAAGAATAATGGTTTTCGCTCCTGGATTGAATATGTTTAAATCTTTTGAAAGTTCTAATTTTCTATCAATAACTATTCTAACAGGGTTTTTTCCATCAACAGCTCTAGTGGTTAAAGCGGGATTGTCGTTAATTGCAGTGTTTTTACCAATTAGTATAGCATCTTCTTCACTTCGCCATTTGTGGGTCAATTGTTTTGTATTGGGGTGAGTAATCCAGTTTATAGTAGGACAAGTATCCGTTCTTATTTTGTCCATAAACCCATCTTGAGATTGTGCCCATTTTAAAATAATGTAAGGTCGTTTCTTTTCATGAAAAGTGAAGAAACGCCTGTTTAAATCAAGACAATCTTTTTCAAGCACACCGAATATTACGTTGACACCAGCTTTTCGCAGTCTTTCAATTCCTTTACCATCAACTTCCGTGTACGAGTCTCTGCAACCGATTACTGCATTTGGAATTTTGGATTCAATTATTAAGTCGCAACAAGGCGGTGTTTTACCAAAATGAGCACACGGTTCCAATGAAACGTAAATTGTAGCTCTAGAAAGAAGTGACTTATCTTTAACTGCTTTTATTGCATTGACTTCGGCATGTGTTTCTCCATAAAGTTGATGGTAACCTTCACCTATTATCTTATCATCATAAACCACAACTGCACCAACCATAGGATTAGGTGATACATTACCAGCTCCATTTTGTGCTAGTTCAATGCATCGTTGCATGTACAGTTCGTGCTTCATTTATGCGAAAATACGATTTTGGGAGCAATAAAAAAGCCAATTTTAATGGAGGTTTTAATATTTATATAAGCTCTAAAATTATTCCGAGAATGTTATTCAATTTTACTTCTCTCCATTCTATTAGAATTTTGGAAAAGACAATTATTTCATTTTTTCCGTATGTTTCGATTGAGTTTGGATTTTGGAATTTAGTTTGTTTTCTTTTGAAAGTAAATCAGTGATTTTTAAAGAGTCGTTTTGGAAATTTTCATATTTAGTTCTTTGGTAAAAGCAATAAAGCAAATTCAAACATTTTTTTTTATTTTCTTCTCATAGTTTATATTTGATGAATAATACAAAAATCACATACATGGCATCATTTGATATAGTAAGTAAAGTTGACGGGCAAAGTCTGGATAATGCAATTAATTCTGTAAAAAGGGAAATTACAAACCGCTATGATTTCAAGGGTTCGGACACCACAATTGATTTAGACAAAAAAACAAATCAAATTCATGTAGTTACCGACAATGACATGAGAATGGGACAAGTTGAAGGTGTAATTATTGGTCAATTAGTTAAAAACAAGATATCACCGGACTATATGGATATGGGAAAAGAGCTCTATGCTGCTGGAAAGATGCTTAAAAAAGATATTGTAATTAAACAAGGTATCGATAGAGAGACTGCAAAAAAAATTGTTAAAAGTATTAAAGCTACTAAGTTTAAAGTTCAAGCGTCTATTATGGATGATCAGTTAAGGGTAGTTGGAAAAAAATTAGATGATTTGCAAAGTGTTATTGCTCATTGTAAAGGCGAAGATTTTGGCGTTCCTTTACAGTATAATAATTTCAAATAAGAATTGATTACGGGTAATCGGTATTTAATCCGCGAAATCTGCTAATTCCATCCATCTTTCTGATTTAGTATCTATTGCACTCACTGTTTCTGTCAGTTCATTTGAAATTTTCTCAATTTCAGAATAGGGGAGATCTCCTTTGTTCAATTCCTCAGAGAGTTCGTTTTTTCTGGCCTCTAGATTTGCTATTTCCTTCTCCAGGTTATTAAATTCTATTCTTTCTTTGTGAGTTAACTTGGTTTTTTCTTTTTCAACTTTTACAGTTGGTTTTTCGTTTTGAGTTTGGATTTTCTTTCCGAGACTTTTCTTTTCTCTTTTAAATTCTCTGTATTTGGTGTAATTACCAAGAATATCATTAACAGTTCCATCGCCATTCATTACAAATAAGTGATCAGCAATTTTATCCATAAAATATCTATCGTGAGAAACGATAATTAAACAACCTCCAAAAGAAAGTAGATAATCTTCCAAAATTTGAATAGTGAAAATATCCAAATCATTGGTAGGCTCATCCATTATTAAAAAATTTGGATTTTGCATCAATATAGTGATCAGATAGAGCCTCTTTCTTTCTCCTCCACTCAATGTTGAAACAAATTGATAATGCATTCTATTGTCAAATAAAAAACGCTCCAAAAGTCCAGTAGCACTCAATTTTTTTCCGTTACTCATAGGAAGGTATTCTCCTATGTCTTTAATCACATCAATGACTCTTTTATCTTCCTTTAAAACTAATCCTTTTTGCGTATAATAGCCATATCTTATGGTTTCTCCAATAACAACTTTTCCACTATCTGCAGGTTCTTTTTCAGTTATAATATTCAAAAAAGTAGATTTTCCTGAACCATTAGCTCCTACAAGACCAACACGTTCTTTCCGTTTAAAGATATAATCAAATTTATCCAATATGATTTTATCACCATAAGCCTTTGAAACCTTGTGCATTTCTAGAATTTTATTGCCAAGCCTTTCCATGCTTACCTCAATTTCAACTTGATCTTCTTTTATGTTTGTCTTCGCTATTTTTTCGGTTTCATAAAAGTCACTTATTCTAGCTTTAGATTTGGTCCCTCTTGCCTTGGGCTGACGCCTCATCCATTCTAATTCCTTTCTGAAGAGGTTTTTTGCTTTGTCAATGTTCGCTTGCGTGTTCGCATACCTTTCAGCTCTTTTATCTAAGTAATAGGAATAATTTCCTTTGTAACGATGTAAGTCGCCACCATCTAATTCTAGGATTTCATTACAAACTCGTTCTAAAAAGTAACGATCATGAGTTACCATGAAAAGGGTAATATTTTTAGCAGCTAAAAATTTTTCTAACCACTCAATCATGTCAAGGTCAAGGTGATTTGTTGGCTCATCTAAAATGATAATATCTGGATCTTCAATGAAGATTTTAGCCATAGCTAACCTTCTTTTTTGTCCGCCAGACATATTTCCAACCGTTTGGTTATGGTCGTGTAATTTTAATTTCGATAGAATCTCATCTATGGAGCTTTGAACACCCCATGCATCTAGTTCACTTAGTTTTTCAAAAACCTCTTGCATTCTATCTGCCTTCTCAGGCTGAGAGAGAAGCTCTTCGTATTCTTTTGAGAATTTTATCTTTTCACTGTCTGTATCATAAATGGTTTCAATAACTGTTTTGGAATTATCAAATTTTTGTTCCTGTTCTAAAAAGCCAACTGTAATTTCCTTGCGATAAACAATTGAGCCTTCATCGGGAACATCTTTTCCCGTTAAGCAGTTTAATAATGTAGATTTACCTGAGCCATTTTTTGCAACTAAGGCAATCTTTTGTCCTTTGTCTAGTCCAAAAGAAATCTTTTCAAAAAGAATTTTTTCCGCGTAATTTTTGCTAATGTTTTCAACTGATAAGTAATTCATGACTACAAAGGTAGTTTTTGAACCGAGTAAACATAAAAAAAGCGTTGAACCTTTTGTGAACAACGCTTTTTAATTTATTAACCTACCGTGTTAACTATATATCTTATCAAATACAGCTTTGTAATTCACCATAATTATTTTTCTTTTAAACTTAAGTGTAGGTGTTAGTTCTCCAGATTCAACCGTAAATTCAGCGGGAAGTAATTCAAATTTTTTGATTTGTTCCCAATTTCCAAAATTTGCGTTGTATTTTTCAATTTCTTCTTGAATTCTAGCAATAACCTTTGGGCTTTCAATTATTTCTTGGTTTGAATTTAGACTAATTCCTTTTTCTTTTGCCCATGCTGTTACAAATTCAAATGCTGGAACTATGAAAGCAGCAGGCATCTTCTGGCCTTCACCGATTACCATTATTTGTTCAATGAATCTCGACTCTTTGAATTTATTTTCCATTACCTGTGGAGCTATGTATTTTCCTCCTGAGGTTTTAAAGATTTCTTTTTTTCTATCTGTTATTTTTAGATATCCGTCGTCCGAGAGAGTTCCAATATCACCAGTATGAAACCAACCGTCTTTATCAATAACTTCATCGGTCAAATCTTGACGTTTGTAATAACCCATCATTAAGCAGAGGCCTTTTGTGCAAATTTCTCCATCCTCAGCAATTTTTAATTCAACGTTGTCCAATTTTTTTCCAACCGATCCAAATTGCACTCCGGTGGCATATGCATTTACCGAAACAACTGGAGAAGTTTCGGTGAGCCCATACCCTTCAAATACTGGGACACCAATAGCATGGTAAAACCTAGCTAATCTTGGTTGAAGTGCTGCAGCACCTGAGGCAATAGCTAAAATTCTTCCACCTAATTTCTCTCTAATTTTACTGTAAACTAATTTGTCGGCAAGCTTTCTTTGGAAACTGGGGTGTTTTCCATATTCGTAGGTGTCTGTTAATCCAATAGCCCATGAAAATATTTTTGCTTTTACACCACCACCAGCAGTTCCTTTGGTAATTACACTGTCGTAAACTTTTTCCAATAATCTAGGAACAGCAGTAAATACATGGGGTCTTAGCTCAGTAATGTTGTCAACTAAAGTATCTATAGATTCTGCGTAGTACAATGAAACTCCAGAAATTTGATATAAATACGTGATCATTCTTTCATAAACATGACAGATAGGTAAGAAACTTAAACCTATTGAGTCTTTTGTAACGGGTAACCTTGGAAAACTTCCTTTAGCATTTTCCACTAGGTTTTGATGGGACAGCATAACACCCTTAGGGGTTCCCGTTGTTCCAGACGTATAAATAAGCGTGGCCAAATCAGTAGTTTTTATACCGTCTTTTAGTTTTTGGACTTCTTCATCACTTCCGTCTTTGCCCTCTTCAAGAATCTCTGTCCAATGTTTAGCTCCATCAACTTTATTGAAAGTGTAGATCTCGCCAAGAGTAGGAACCGAGCTTTTTATATTTTCAATTTTCTTCAGTAAATCAGCATCAGAAACAATGCAAAGTTTAATTTCTGCATCATTAAAAATGAATTTGTAGTCATCTTCCGAAATAGTAGGATAAACAGGTACATCAATAGCTCCAACTTGCAAAATACCAATATCCATAATATTCCATTCAGGTCTATTGTTTGATATTAATGCAACTTTATCTCCTGGTTTAATGCCCATTTTTAAAAGGCCTTTACTTATTAAGTTTGCTTGATCTACATACTCTTGTGTGGAGTATGTAACCCATGATCCGGTATCCTTCCCGGCGATACAAACTTCTTGAGGAAAATTGTTAAGTTGGTAGTAAGGGACATCAAAAATTCTCGTAATATTCTTCATTGTAGTATCGTTATTTTTTCTTGGTTTTGGGGTATAGTAGCTACACAAAAGACCCACCGCATCATCAGCGATGACCTTGAGGTCACCCAGG
>JAQWQH010000065.1 GCA_029244805.1 Flavobacteriales bacterium | reverse complement strand
AACAGGTGTAATCTCATGTCACTCAGAATTTTTAGGTGTATTTGTGTTTTCTGTCATGGTCAAAGAATATAGAGACGGTGTTCAAATAGGTGAGGCTGTTAGAGATGTTCAATACAAATCCTTAGCATGTGTTTTAGATACTCCTCCACAAATTGTTTTAGAAGATTCAGTTCAAGTATATGTTTCTGATGAAATTTGTGTGGACATGTATGTTTTTGATGCTGATGGAACTGATACCATATACTTAGGCGTAGAGTCTGTAGATTTTGACTTATCGGGAACGTATATTGAGCCATCTGATTCTTTAGGAGATTTGTATTATGCTAATTTTCAAAATACGGGAGATACATTATGGATTGATCACCTAGACTCTGTAAATAATGTATATCAAGGTCTTGGGTTTATTCCTACACGTTATTGTTGGTCTCCGGGATGTGAAGATTTAGATTCAAATTATCATATAAGTCTTTTGGCTTATTCCATAGGTTGTTCTGGTTCAGACACTACGAATAAAGATATTGTTATCCATGTTGTGCATGATGCTGCTCCTGCCATTGATTTAGGGACATCAGACACGGTAAGTGTTACCGTTGCTGATCAGATTTGTTTTGATATTTTAATTACCGATACAATTGCAGCAGATACAATTAATGTGATTCCGACTTCCTCTGAATTTGACTTATTAGGAACTTATGTGCCACCAGTAAGCTTAGGAGGTGGACAATATTACTATACTAATTTCTTTGGGGTTGATACAGTTATGATGAATTATTATGATTTCAACCCTTTTACCGGTCGAGTTACTAGTATCGATACCATTCCATTGCGGTATTGTTTTACTCCGGGTTGTGAGGCAATAGATGAAGTTTTTGTTGTTGATTTAGCGGCTTTTACTGAAGGTTGTGGAGGTTCTGATACTACAGAATCGTCTTTGACGGTTGTTATAGAATTTACTCCTCCTGCGTTTACATTGGATATCCCAACGGATTTAAAAGTTACTTATGGAGAATCCTTTTGTTTTGAATTATTGGCAGAAGATGTTTCTAACTCGGGTCTATTATTAAGTGTAGAGCCAATCAATGATGGGTTTGATTACTTAGCTTCCTACATTGCTCCTGAAACTATGGGCGGATCTGCTTATTATCCAAGCTTCTGGTACAATGGTGGTCAGGATACAATTTGGATAGATAATTATGCTTATGATGAGACAACCGGTTCGGTTTCCGGAATCGGGGAGGTTCCAATTAAGTATTGTTGGTCACCTAACTGTGGAGAGGTATTGTTGGAAGAGTATGACTTAACATTTCGCGCTTCAATTTACGATTGTGGATTGCATACGGTGGATAAAGATATTCTTGTAGAGATTTATATTCCGCCAACAACTGTTGATTTCCCAAATGTATTTACACCGGATGGCGATGAAGTAAATGATGTTTTTAAATTGATAACAACAAATGACGTTTGTTTTGACAACCTTTCAATTACTATTTACAATAGATGGGGGGTGAAAATGTTTGAGTCTACTGACTTAAGCTTTGAATGGGATGGCACAACAAAAGGAGGAACAAAATGTAAAGAAGGAGTTTACTTTATTGTACTAACTGGTTCTTATAATGGAGACTATAAAGCTGATGGGACGCAAGAGGTAATTCCTATAGAAAGAGGTTATACAGTTCAGTTAATGCGATAATTTAATTGTTCTTCGATAAAGATTTTCGTAAAGCGGAAGTATTTGATTAATGTCAAATTCTTTCGCTTTTTTTCTGGCTGCTATTTTATAATTGGATAATATTTCTTCAGACGCTAGGATGAATGAAGCTTGTTGGACCATTTCATCGATGTCACCAACATTTGTTAAGTGGCCACTCTCTCCATTGGAAACAACCTCAGGTAATCCGCCAGTGTTCGAGGTTATTACCGGAACTCCTGATGCCATAGCTTCTAATGCGGCTAAACCAAAGCTTTCGGTTTCAGACGGTAAAAGAAATAAATCGGAGATGTTTAATACTTCTTTTGTAGATTCCATTTGTCCTAGAAATAAGGTGTTATCCATACAGTATTTTTCTCTGCACAACCTTTCGAGTCTCGGTCTTTCTGGTCCGTCTCCCACCAGTAAAAGTTTACAAGGAATTTTCTCTCTTAGTTGATTAAATACAGCTATAACGTCATCAACTCTTTTTACCTTTCTGAAGTTAGAAATATGGGTAATAATAAATTCTCCATTTGGAGCATATCTTTCTTTGTATTTTTGATTATTGGGTAAATTATATTCTTTCAGGCAAATAAAATTTGGAATAACTTCGATTCCATTGTTGATGTTGAAATGTTTGTATGTGTCATTTTTTAAACTTTCTGACACTGCTGTTACAGCATTTGAATTGTTTATGGAAAATGTAATCACTGGTTCGAATGATGGATCTTTACCAACAAGTGTAATATCTGTACCGTGCAGTGTTGTTATAAAAGGGATATTAATTCCCTGAGATTTCAGTATTTGTTGCGCCATATAAGCTGCAGATGCATGCGGAATAGCATAATGCACGTGCAATAGATCTAATTTTTCAAATTTTACAACATCTACCAATTTACTTGTAAGCACCTGTTCGTAGGGTGTATGCTCAAACAATGGATATTCAGATATAGAAACTTGATGAAAATAAATGTTTCCTCTTAATTCATTTAACCTTACTGGTTTACTATATGTAACGAAATGTATTTCATGTCCTTTTACTGCTAATGCTTTTCCTAACTCCGTAGCTACAACACCACTTCCTCCATAAGTTGGATATAAAACTATTCCTATCTTCATCTTTCTGCTCTTTGAGTGCGCTAAGATATGTAATTATATGGAAAGGATTTTGTCTTAAATGTTCAGAATATATGATTCCTTTCTTATCTTCGTACCAATAGCTGATAGAACTATTAAAAATGAATTATGGCAACTGAAAAGATTAAAATGAAGAAGCAAGATTTAAAATTTAATAAGAATGAAGATGCAATGAAATTAAAACTATCTGCACTTCAGCGAAAGATCGACAAAATTCATTTAGGTGGTGGAATGCATAAGATTAAAAAGCATCATTCCAAAGGAAAATTAACAGCTAGGGAAAGAATTAATCTTTTGTTGGATAAAGATTCTGATTATTTGGAAATGGGAGAATTTGCCGGATACGGGATGTATGAGCAACATGGTGGATGTCCCAGTGGAGGGGTAGTAATAGTTATAGGCTATGTCAGCGGAAAGCAATGTGTAGTGGTTGCAAATGACGCAACTGTTAAAGCTGGCGCATGGTTTCCTATTACTGGGAAAAAAAATTTAAGAGCACAAGAGATTTCTATAGAGAATAAATTGCCAATTATATATTTAGTAGATAGTGCAGGAGTTTTCTTGCCAATGCAGGACGAAATATTTCCGGATAAAGAGCATTTCGGACGAATATTTAGAAATAATGCTATTATGAGTTCAATGGGAATTACGCAAATAGCTGCTGTAATGGGAAGTTGTGTGGCAGGTGGCGCTTACTTACCAATAATGAGTGATGAATCATTAATAGTTGATAAAACAGGTAGCATTTTCTTGGCCGGGTCCTATTTAGTAAAAGCCGCAATAGGTGAAGTTATAGATAATGAAACTTTGGGTGGTGCAACAGCACATACTGAGATAAGCGGAGTATGCGATTATAACAGTCCAGATGATAAATCATGTTTATCAACGATTCGTGAGATTGTCGATAAAATTGGTACGCATGAATCCGCTGGATTTGATAGAAAGAAAAGTGTTGAACCTAAATTAAATCCGAAAGAGATTTATGGAATTTTCCCTAAAGAAAGAACAACTCCTTACGAGACAAGAGATATTATTAAACGTTTAGTTGATAACTCTGAATTTACGGAATACAAATCTGGTTACGGAAAAACAATTGTTTGCGGGTATGCTAGAATAGATGGCTGGTCTGTTGGAATTGTAGCAAATCAAAGAGAACTCATAAGGACCAAAAAAGGGGAAATGCAATTTGGTGGTGTTATTTATAGCGATAGTGCTGATAAAGCTGCTCGTTTTATTATGAATTGTAATCAAAAGAAAGTACCACTAGTATTTCTTCAAGATGTAACCGGTTTTATGGTAGGTTCTCGTTCTGAACATGGCGGAATAATCAAGGATGGGGCTAAATTGGTAAGTGCAATGGCTAACTCAGTTGTTCCTAAATTTACCATTGTAATGGGGAATTCTTATGGTGCAGGAAATTACGCAATGTGCGGAAAGGCATATGACCCTAGATTGATTGTTGGATGGCCAACAGCGCAAGTTGCAGTAATGGGCGGTTCACAAGCAGCAAAAGTGCTATTGCAGATTGAAGTTGCTAGTCTAAAAGCTAAAGGAGAAGAAATAACTCCTGCTCGAGAGAAGGAAATGTTTGATTCTGTTAAGGCTCGATATGATGAGCAGACTACACCGGAATATGCAGCATCAAGACTTTGGTTAGATGCTATAATAGATCCGCTAGAAACACGCAAATGGATTTCAATGGGTATTGAAGCTGCAGACCATTCGCCCATTGAAAAACCCTATAATGTTGGTGTTATACAAACATAACTGAAAGAACTAACGGTGAATGATTGTTAAGCTAAGGTTGGTATGGCTTAAACTTTTTATAACTGTCCAAAAAGTTACAATTGAATAAATAAGTTATTATTTATGAAAAAAATAAGTATATCTTTAGTTTTAATGGGTTTGCTTGTGGTTCAATGTTATAGCCAAGAGACCAAGGAGCACGTATCGCATAGTAGCTGGGATGCTTTATTGAATGTTCATGTGACTTCGGAAGGAAAAGTGAATTATGATGGCTTTAAGTCAGATATGGTCAAACTCGACAAGTATCTCAAGCTAATTGGAGATAATGAGGCCAAAACTGGATGGTCACAAGCAGAAAAAAAAGCTTTTTGGTTGAACGCATATAACGCTTGGACAATTAAACTCGTATTAGAAAGATATCCAGTAAGCAGTATAAAAGATGTATCGGCAAAGCCTTGGGATAAAAGGTTTATCAAGATTGGCGCGAATACACATACCCTAAATGATATTGAAAATAAAATTATTCGAAGACAATTTAAAGATGCGAGGATTCATTTTGCAATTAATTGTGCAGCAATTTCCTGTCCAAATTTAAGCAACAAAGCATTTACATTACTAAATGTAGAAAAGGAATTGGATAGACTCACTAAAGCTTTTTTCGAGACGGATAAGATTAAGCTAGTTGAGAAATCTGCACAATTATCCAAAATTTTTGAATGGCATGCAGACGATTTTATTCAGGAAAGTGAATCTGTTTTAAAGTTCGTTGAACAGTATTCAGGAATGACATTTCATCCTAAAGTTAAGGTTAGTTACTTGGATTATAACTGGAAGTTAAACAAACAGTAAATGATAGCAATAAAGTCTCGAAAAATATCTTTAAAGGGCCAAGAAAAATCTATCGTTGAGATAAAACAACAACTAGGTATATTAGAAGGAGATTTGTTTGATAATGAATCATATCCCAGGTTTTCAAGTAAACTAAGGAACCAGAATAATTTCCCACTTAGCGTTAAGAGGCTTGATATATTTCAGGTTAATATAGGTTATATGTGTAATCAAGTTTGCACGCATTGCCATGTTGATGCCGGACCTGATAGGAAAGAAATTATGACCAAAGATACTATGCAACAGTGTCTGGAAGCTATAAAAATTGCTGGAGCGCATACAATTGATATTACAGGAGGAGCACCCGAAATGAACCCTAATTTTAGATGGTTTATTGAAGAGCTAACCAAAATAGGAGTAGATGACATTATCGTTCGTTCGAATTTAACCATTATTGTTGCAAATAAGAGTTACCATAATTTACCTGAGTTTTTTAAAGCGAATAATATTCATTTGATTTCTTCACTTCCTTGTTATTCGCAAGAGAATGTAGATAAACAAAGAGGAGATGGTGTTTTTACTGACTCACTAGAAGCTTTGAAAATGCTGAATAAAGTAGGGTATGGGCATGAAAATTCTCTCCTTAAATTAGATTTAGTTTTTAACCCAGGAGGAGCATCTTTGCCAGGTGATCAACATAGTCTAGAACTAGATTACAAAAAAGAATTACAACAAAATTTCGGGATAGTTTTTAATCAATTATATACTATCACAAACCTCCCTATAAGTAGGTTTTTAGATTTTTTAGTTGCGAGTGAACGATTTGAAGAATATATGGAGAAACTAATTATATCGTTCAATCCCAATGCCGTCGAAAACTTGATGTGTCGAAATACAATTTCAGTTAGTTGGGATGGTAACTTATATGATTGCGACTTTAATCAAATGCTTAACCTGAAGATAGCTTCTTCGGTTCAACACATAGCGGATTTTAATGTTGATGCGCTTAGAGATAGAGAGGTTGTAGTTTCACAGCATTGTTATGGATGCACTGCTGGTGCAGGTTCCAGTTGTCAAGGGACAGTGGCCTAGTGTAGTTGTATTTTCAATTTCTTACTCGATTAATTGAAATCTTTGCTTTTCTGTCTAAATTTAATTTTGGTAGAATCAGGTTAATCTGAGTAATGTTGCTAGAATAAAAAAGCCCTTGTGATTATCACAGGGGCTTTTTTATTGAATAGTGTTATTGTTAATAACAGTATTGGTTTTTCTCAATCAATTTAATAGCTATTCTTTGTCTAGCTTCTTTAGCGTTGAAAGGACCGTGTTTTGTGAATCTTTTTAGGCCCATTAACATCATTCTCATTTCGTCACCTTCTGCGAAAGCATTCAAAGCATCTTTTCCTGATTTGTTTACGGCATCGCAAGCATCGTATATAAGAACACGCATCATGTCTAATTGCTCTTGGCATTCATTTTCACTTTTGATGCTTACCATTTTCTCAACCCTTAGTAATGTAGATTCAGTGATATAAACCATATTGATCATATCAGCAATATTCATTACAATTTCTTGCTCCTTAGCCATTTTTTCACCCACTTTTTGAGCAGCAGAACCAGCAATCATTAATACGGATTTCTTCAAATTGGCAACATATCCTTTTTCAGCTGCAAAAAGAGATTCATCTGGAGCACCAAAATCAGGAATACCCATTAATTCATTGCCAACAGCCATTGCAGGACCCATTAAATCTAATTCGCCTTTCATCGCTTTTTTAAGAATCATAGAAACCGTTAACATTCTATTGATTTCGTTTGTTCCTTCAAATATTTTGTTTATTCGAGCATCTCTATATGCCCTTTCAATGTGTGTTTCAGCACTGTAACCCATTCCACCATGAATTTGAACTCCTTCGTCAACCACATAGTCTAATGTATCAGAACCATAAACTTTCAGAATAGCACATTCAGGTGCAAATTGTTCGATACCTTTCAATGTGGCTTTTTCTTTTGACATACCGCCGTCAATCAAGGTTTGGATGGCATCGTCTATATTTTGGGATGCTCTGTAAACTGCACTTTCAGTAGCAAATGTCCTTACGCATTGCTCTGCCAGTTTATGACGAATAGCACCATATTTAGAAATAGATCTACCAAATTGCTCTCTTTCATTGGCGTAGTTAACGCTATCTGTTATTGCGGCTTTGCATCCACCCATAACACCTCCGCCTAATTTAGCTCGACCAATGTTTAATATATTTACGGCAATTTTGAAACCGTTTCCTCTATCTGAAAGCATATTTTCAGCAGGGACTTTTACATTATTGTAAAATACTTGTCGAGTAGAAGATCCTTTAATTCCCATTTTCTTTTCTTCGGGATTTAAAGTGATACCCTCCAAGTCAGCTTCAACTAAAAATGCTGTAAGGTTTTCATCGTCTCCAATTCTAGCAAAAACTGTATGTAAATTAGCGAAACCAGCGTTTGTAATCCACATTTTTTGTCCGGTTAGTTCATAATGAGTTCCGTCTGCAGATAGGGTAGCGGTGGTTCTTCCAGAGTTAGCATCAGAACCTGAACTTGGCTCGGTTAAACAATAGGAAGCTTTCCATTCTCCAGTAGCTAATTTTGGAATATATTTAGCTTTTTGTTCCTCTGTTCCATAGTATAAAAGTGGTAAAGTCCCTATTCCTGTATGCGCTCCATAAGCCACTGAAAATGAATAACCAGCTCCAAGAGCCTCAGTGGCAAGCATAGAAGTTTTAAAATCTACTCCCATTCCTCCTAGCTCTTCAGGTACTGACATTCCTAGCAAGCCTAATTGTCCGGCTTTGTCCATAATGCTTGGCATTAAGCTAGTGTCCTCTGCTTTGTCAATTTCTTCTAGATGCGGATGTACTTCAGCCGCAAGAAAATCGTTACACATTTGCGCAATCATTTTTTGCTCTTCATTCCATTCTTCTGGAATAAAAATATCGTTAGCAGCTGTTTCGGTGATTAGGAATTCAGCTCCTCTTATAGTTTTCTTTTCTGACATGATTATTTATTTTGTAATAGGTTAATTATTTTAAAAACTCAAAAATCCCACAAGCACCTTGTCCCGTTCCGACACACATTGTAACTGCTCCGTATTTTTGCTTTCTTCTTCTCATTTCATTGAATAATTGAACGGATAATTTAGCTCCTGTGCATCCTAGAGGATGTCCCATTGCAATTGCTCCGCCATTCACATTGACAATGTCTGGATTTAATCCTAGTTCGTTTATTACAGCAATGGATTGGGAAGCGAAAGCTTCGTTTAATTCAATTTGTTCTAGGTCTTCCAATTTCAAACCTGCTTGTTTTAAAGCTTTTGGAATAGCATATTTTGGTCCCATACCCATAATTCTTGGTTCCAGTGCTGCCACACTAAATGAAACCAATCGTGCAATTGGTTCTAGGCCCAACTCTTTTACCATTTCTTCACTCATTAGCATAACAAATGCTGCACCATCCGATGTTTGAGATGAGTTCGCTGCAGTAACAGATCCCCCCTGTGCGAATACTGGTCTAAGTTTAGCTAAACCTTCCATTGTTGAACCAGCTCTTGGTCCTTCGTCTGTTTCAGCTACAAAACTTCTTTCTTGACGTTTTTCGTTTTCATCCAAATAAACTTCATTCACCGTAATGGGAACGATGTCATCTTTGAATTTGCCTTCTGAAATCGCTTTCAGTGCTTTATCATGAGATTTTAAAGCAAATGCATCTTGGTCTTTTCTGGTTACATTATATTCTTTTGCAACTGCTTCTGCAGTCAATCCCATTCCCCAGTACCAATCTGGGTTTTCCTTTCCAACTTGGGCATTGGGAACTAATCTCCATCCACCAAAAGGTATTGGAGTCATTGTTTCAACACCACCTGCTATTATACAATCTGCTGCACCAGATTGAATTTGCCATGATGCTAAGGCTATTGTTTGCAATCCAGAAGAACAATAGCGATTAACTGTCATTCCAGGTACTTTTTCAGTATCTAATCCCATCAATGAGACCATTCTACCAATGTTCAATCCTTGTTCTGCTTCAGGTGTTGCATCTCCAACAATTACATCATCAATCCTGCTATGATCTAATTGTGGGAAATCTTTCAATAAATGTCTGATTACATCTGCGGATAAATCATCTGCGCGCATTGTTTTAAACATCCCTCTAGGTGCTTTGCCAACTGCTGATCTGTAACCTCCTACTATATATGCTGTTTTCATGTTTTTTCTTGTATTAAATTATTTAGTTTCTTAAGATTTTACCTGTCTGTAATAAACTTTGTAATCTTTCTAGCGTCTTCTTTTCTGAACATAATTCTAAGAAAGCTCTTCTTTCTAAATCTAGTAAATACTGTTCAGATACGTCTGTTGGAGTACTCAAATCTCCCCCGCAAAGCACATAACCTAATTTCTCAGAAATCACTTTATCATGCTCAGACATATAGTTTCCGCTCCACATAGAGTGGGCACCTACATAAACAATTCCCATACCTTCGTTTCCAACAACTCTGATGTCTTTTACTTTTGCTGGCTGCTGATAACCTTTGTTTGCCATATCTAAACAAACTGCTTTGGCGTAAGCTAGTTGATGTGCCCTAGAAACCACAACTTCATCCGTTCCTTCTCTTAAGTATCCTAATTCAAAAGCTTCGTATCCTGAAGTTGCAACTTTTGCTTGTCCTACAGTTAAAAATTTATTTCGTAAAGCATTCGTTCGAATATCTCCTTCTTTCATTTCTTGAGAGAATCGTTTAGCGAATTCTTTGGTTCCACCACCACCGGGTATCAAACCTACTCCCATTTCAACTAATCCTATATATGATTCAGCATTTGCTATTACTTTATCTGCATGAAGACAAAGTTCGCAGCCTCCACCTAAAGTTAATCCATGAGGGGCAACTATTACAGGAATAGAAGAATGTCGTAATCGCATTGTAGTGTTTTGAAATGCTCGAATTGCAAAATCCAATTCATCATATTCTTGTTCAACAGCCATCATAAATATCATAGCGACATTTGCTCCAGCCGAGAAGTTTTCACCTTCGTTGGAAAGAATGACACCTTTGTAAGCCTCATCTTGTTCAGCCATATCAATGGCTTTATTAATGGCTTGTAAAGTTCCTCCACCAATGGTATTCATTTTAGAATGGAATTCTACATTTAATATTCCATCTCCTAAATGGATGATTGAAGCATCAGCATTATTCCAAACAGTGTTTGTCTCTTTTATGTTTGCTAAAGAAACTAAATCTTCTGTTCCAGGAATAACCTTGTATTCTTTAGCAGCTACGTCGTAAAACTGACGAATTCCATTTTCCAGCTTGTAGAATGAAGTTACACCATCGGAAACCATGTCATAAACAAATTGAGCAGGTTTTTTGCCAAGCTCTTCCATTATTTTTAAAACTTTTTCAAAGCCAATAGCATCCCATGTTTCAAATGGTCCCATTTCCCAAGCAAAACCAGCTCTTAAAGCGTCATCTATCTTGTATAGTTCATCTGAAATCTCAGGAATACGGTTCGTAACATATTGAAAAACACCGCAGAAAACACTTCTATAAAAATCTCCTGCTTTATCTTTCCCAGAGAAAAGTATTTTGGTTCTCTTCTTTAAATCTTCTTCCATTTTAGCAGCCGCTATTGTTGCAAATTTCACTTTACTTTTTGGACCGTATTCTAATGTTTTGAGATCGAGCTCAAGAATGGTTTTTTTTCCGTTTTCATCTTTAGCCTTTTTGTAAAAACCTTGTTTTGATTTACTTCCTAACCAACCGTTTTCTACCATTTTAGAAACGAAATCAGGTATAGTAAATACATCATTTCGTTCATCATCAGGACAATTATCCTTTACTCCGTTAGCGACGTGCACTAGCGTATCTAAACCAACAACATCACAAGTTCGGAAAGTTGCTGATTTTGGTCGTCCCATTACTGGTCCAGTTAACTTGTCTATTTCTCCAACTGTTAAATCCATTTCTTTTACAGTGTGAAATAAATCTTGAATCGCGTAAACCCCAACGCGGTTTGCAATAAATGCAGGCGTATCTTTACAAAGTACTGTCGTTTTTCCTAAAATTTTTGAACCATAGTCCATTAAGAAATCTACAACACTTTGCTTCGTTTCTGGAGTTGGTATTATCTCCAATAACTTTAAATAACGTGGAGGATTAAAAAAGTGAGATCCACAAAAGTGCTGTTTAAAGTCATCACTTCTTCCTTCTAGCATTGTATGAATTGGAATACCTGAAGTATTGGAAGTTATCAAAGTTCCAGGTTTTCTATATTTTTCAACGTTTTCAAAAACGATTTTCTTGATATCTAGGCGCTCAACAACTACTTCAATTATCCAATCACATTCAGCGATTTTGCTCATGTCGTCTGTCATGTTCCCAGTCTCGATTCTATTGGCAAAACTTTTACTATAAATAGGAGAGGGTTTCGATTTTAGTGAAGCTTTTAAGGCGTCGTTCACTAGTTTATTTCTTGCAGTTTTTTTGTCTGTTTCTTCAGCTTCTTTTGGTACAATGTCCAATAAAAGAACACTGCATCCTACATTAGCAAAATGACAAGCAATAGCTGACCCCATTACTCCGGATCCTAAAACTGCTACTTTTCTGATGTTTGTTTTCATTCTTTATATATTTTAAAATATGTTGTTCTTATCTATAATTTGATTCACTTTATTTAATGTGTTAAAGCATTGTTCTAATTCCTTATCGGAAATTTCTTCTCTAATTTTTTGATTAAATTGCATCACAATATTTGTTGCTTGTTTTCGTAGTTTTTTTCCTTCTTTGGTTAAAAATAAACGAACCATTCTTTTATCTTCTTTATCAGCTCGCTTTTCAATCACTCCATTATCTTCTAGTGTTTTAATCATTCTAGTGAGGCTTCTTGGTTCCATACCCATTTTAGGAGCCAATTTTGTTGAAGGAGTCCCTTCTTTTTCTATGTTAAGGATTGTAATGGCAATTGCCATTGATCCACCAAACTTAGAAGCTTGTATGTTGTACATTCTAGAAATGTTATACCATGCCCATCTTATATGAAAGTCTATAGTGTCTTCCGGCTTCATTTGTCCCTTATGGAATTCCATTTTTTCGCTCACGAAGAACGAATGTAACTAAAATTTGTTATGCAAGCATACTAAAATTAAAAAAAGTTATGCAAGCATACTATATTTATTGTTGTAGTTGGCAAATAATAATTGCAGATTAACAAATAATAAAACCCTTTAACAGAAGCTTAAATGATTCCTTAGTTTAGTTCTACTATGAAAATTAAAATATTTATAATCGCGATTTTGATGAGTTCAAATACAATAGGACAAATTATTACTGTCAAAGTTGATGGTACAAAAAGACTTTTATTCGAGAAGAATGAAGATTACTTCGATTTTATTTATGGTCAATCAAATATCATAATAGGTGGTATCGATATTAATAAAGAATGTTTATATGTGTTCGATATTAAAAATAAAAAATGGAATTTTTTTAAAAATGGTATCGAATATGGTTTTGTTCCATTCAACTCTATTAAGGAAAATAAAGGTGTATATACTATTACTTATAATTCTTTTGGGAAACCTCCTCATCAGAATACAGTTGTGACCCAAATATTTATTATTGATTTTTATAAAGATTTCTTTATGTCTGCCTATCACGATAACGAAAATCCATATAGAAAAGTCGACTTACCTGAAACCTGCGAATTAACTTTAATAAAAAACTAAGATATCATATGACCTTTTTGCACCTAAAGTTAATTGGACTTAGTGTTGTATCTCCCTAAAGCAAAAGTTTGTGGGTGAGATTTACCCTCATACAAAGAAGAGCGCTGAGATAATAATTGAGAAATGAAGTTATTCTTTATTCTCTATAATTCCTCCAGTCAACCTAGTAAGGTTGGTCTTAGATTCCTCTATGTTGAAGATAGCTTCAAATAGAGCGGTTCCTGTTTGCAGGTATACCATTTCTATATTCCGTAAATCGAACGAATTTATTATTCCAGCGTTTTTTCTTAGCCGAGCGATTTCGAAATTTCTTTTTGCAGCAGCAAATGATTTTAAGTTGATCTCAAAAATTGCTATGCGAGTAGTGTAAATTTCATAATTATTTGCTAATTCCTGTGTTAACTGCTGTTTCAATTTAGCCATATTAAGGCTTGCAATATCCTCTTGAATTTGAACGGCTTGAATAGCGCGTTTGACTTTTCCTCCATCAAATATTTTAAAACCTACAGTGAAATTTGCAAAATAGTTAATATTGGCACTGTTAGAAACGTTTGCACCCGGCATCGGAAAATCGTTGATTTGAAGTCTACTAGTATTGTAACTTGCTCCGGAATTAAATGAAACAACAGGATAAATAGAGGATTTAGCTAATGTAATATCTTGTTTAACAATTTCCATATTTACCACCTGATTTTTTATGTTGGTATTGTTGCTAAGCATTTTTGTTTCCAAGTCCGCATAATTATAGATAATGTTTTCCGGCATTAATTTGTCTGTTAACGACCAAACCAAATTAATGTCAGTACCTAGAAAAAGGTTTAGGTTTTTGATTGAATTTTTGTAGGCTAATTCTTGTATAATTACAGCAGATGAATCAGCTAAATAAGCTGATTCAAATTGCAATTGATCTACGCTTGTAGCAAAACCCAGCTCTCCCTTTTCCTTTTCATGTAAGTACTTATCTCTTGAAAGTTTTAATACATTTTTAAGAAGGTCCATCTTTTCTTTTTGAAGATTGGCACTGTAGTAAGCAAGTATAATGCCTTGAATGGTGTTTTCAACAACCAATGTCGCATTTCCCTGGCTTTGTGCTTCAAGGTTATTTAGTTTTGATTTATTTGCTTTAATTCTGAAGCCGTTAAACAGTACCCAGTTTAAATTCGCGGCACCTTGAATAGAATTTTGAAAAATTAGTTCCTGTACGATGGAAAGAGGGTTGTTGCTTTGATCTGAAATGCTGTTTCCTTGTTGAAGATTAATGTCAACAGTTGGATATCTTCCCGCTTGACCCCAGGTGTTTTGTAATTTATTTATTTCAACGTTTTTTGTAGAAATTTGAATGTCAAAATTTTGCTTTAATCCAATTTGTATTGCATCCGACAGTGATAAAGAATCCTGTGCAATCAAAATATTGTCAGCAGAACAAATAACGAATATCAGTAAGAAGCACCTTTTTATTATTCTAATTGATCTATACATCTTCTCTTTTTAATTGGTCGCTGGAATAATTTAGGTTCCCCATTTCAGTAACTCTTTTTAAATGTTTAGTAACGGGCTCCACTTCAATTCTGGAGGGTGCTGATGGGCCTCCTCTCCAAAACCACCATCTTGCTCTCCTAATATCTGCAAAATATCTAAGTAGAGGAGGGAAGAAGAAAAGTAAAATTAACGTCCCAAATAATACACCGTAAGCAACCGAAACTGCCATTGGAATTAAAAACTGAGCCTGAAAGCTAGTCTCTAAATATATCAACGGAAACAAACCTGCCACAGTAGTCAGTGATGTAAGAATAATTGGCCTGAATCTAGACTTTCCTGCGGCAATTCCAGCATCTTTGGGATTCATCCCTTTTTTCAAGTTTCTGTTGTATTGATCCAACATTACAACTGCGTCATTTACCAGTATACCTACCAAAGCAATTATGCCCCAGAAGCTAAACATTGAAAAGGGGATACCAACGATTCCATGACCTAATATGGCACTTACAATTCCAACAGGAATAACCATCATTATTAATCTAGCTTGATAGAAAGATGAAAAGTTAAGAGAAAGAATAACCAAGATTAAAAACACCCCTAGCGTAAAAGCAACCATTAATCTAACTGCTGAATCAGCAGCTCTTTCAGCTTGCCCTTTGATTTTGTAATCTACTTTAGGGAAATATTCATGTATGTGGTCCAAGTATTCTCTTTTTATATCTGCATTAATAACAGAAGATAATTCACCGTTATAAAGACTTCCGAAAACTCTTACCTCTTGTTTTCCATTTATATGACGAATGGATACTTTACCTCTTTTTATTTCGTAATCTGCTAAGTCGTTTAGCGAAAATTCTTGGCCGTTGGCTATTTTAATTCTTGAGTCTTCTAAGTCGCCTATGGAATTTCTATCTTGTAAAGGATATCTGGTCCATAGCTTGACTTCATCTCTACCAATAATTACCCGTTGAATTTCTTGACCAAAGAAACCTTGGCGAATTTGTCCTAAAATTGCTGATTCGTTTAATCCAAGCATAAAAGCCTTGGGTTTTAAGGTTAAATGTATTTCTCTTAATCCAAGGCCAGCGTTGTCGTTAATGTCTTTCACGTCTGGAATCGCCTTTATATTGGATAACAACCATTTTGTGGCTAAATTTAATTGCTCTCCATCTTCACTTTGAAGAGACAAAGAGATATCCTTTCCAAATGGGGTTTCACCGCCAATTGAGAATTTTTCAAGCTTTGATAATGAGTCCTTATGAATCCTATCTTTTAAAGTTGCAGAAATTTCAAGAGTTGAGATGTGGTCATTTTCTTTTACTGAAACTCTTATGCTTCCACAATGACTGCCTCTTTCGCCGATTCTTTCAGTGGATCCTAAGTTAAGTGAATTGTAGGTAATGATTGTGTCTCCATAAGTTTCTTTTAATTCAATCCCATAGTCAGATACAATACTATCTAGATACCATAAAAAATTTTCGGTTTGGTCTTCTCTATCTCCCGGTTTAAAAGCTATGTCGATTCCAACATTGTCAAATGGAATATTCGGATAGAAAGCTGTTTGAATTATTCCAGAAATGGTAAGTCCGATAATTATAACAATAAATATCATTGGCCCGAAAACAGTTATTCTATACCATCTTGTGCAGAGCGACACTAATTTTTCATAACCATTTCTTAGCCTTTCGATACCCTTATTTATTTTAGCTCGGATGCTTTTATAGTTTTTGTTTTTACTTGCTTCTAGCGTGTGTTTGTGAGAGAGGTGAGCAGGTAAAATCAAAAATGCTTCAACCAATGAAAATATTAAACAACCAATAACGCTAAATGCCATTTCTTCCATCATGGCCATGTCTCCGCCAACAAATAAAAGAAACCCGAAGGCAACAATTGTTGTTAAAACAGAGGTGAATACAGATGGCAGAACTTCCATAGTTCCATCCAATGCAGCACGCATAGGAGATTTCCCTCTTTCAAAGTGAGAGTATATGTTTTCTGCGATAACAATTCCATCATCAACCAGGATACCGACAACCAATATCATCCCAAATAATGAAATCATATTTATAGTCATTCCGTAAAGAGCGCCTAGCGCAAACATTCCAATCATGGAAAATGGAATTCCGAAGGCTACCCAGAGTGATAGTCTCAGGCTAAGGAAAAACCCCAATACAATACAAACCAGTATAAGGCCTAAAAATAAGTTTGAAGTCAGCATGTCAATCCTTTGGTCCAGCATATCACTAAACATAAATAATGTCTGCATTTCAAATCCATTTTCTTCTTTGTTAAATTCGGATACATAACCTTTTATGTAATTGGATATACTCTTGATGTCCTCACTTCCTAATTTTTTAATTAAGAATGTAATGCTTCTTTCACCATTTACGTAACCTTTAAGAGGAATGTCTGAGAATTCAAAATTAACATCTGCAACATCTTTTAGTCGAATCAATTGCCCATCTGGAAGTGCGCGAATTATGCAGTTTTTAATTACATCTGGATCCGTCGATTTACTCATTGAACGTATATAGAGTTCTTCTTTGTTAGATTTTATTGAACCACCTGAAATATCCAAATTGCTTGAGCGAACTATGCTTGCGATCTGTTCAAATGAAATCCCATAACGCAACAAATCATTTTCTCTAACATCAATTGCAATAATTTGAGGCGGATACCCAATTACCTCGATTTGAGAAAGCTTTTTGGAAGAAAGCATGTCCTGTTCAATTTTATCTGCAACTGTTTTTAGTTGTTTTAAGTCGTCTGGGCCGTGGAGAGAGACAAAACCAACGGTTCCTCCCATGCCACCCATTCCTCTTGTTTTTTGACTATATACAATAGGTCTTTCAGCACCCAAAGGCATTGAGTTAATTCCATCTATAGCGTTTTTTACTTCTTGTAGCAGTTCATTCAAATCCGTGCCTTCAAAAGCTTCAATATTGACTTTTGACAAATTTTCTGATGAAGTAGAAGAGGTTTCTTTTATTCCTTCCAATCCTACTAAAGCTTCCTCAATGCGTGTTGTGATTCCTTCTTCAATTTCTTCTGGAGAGGCTCCTGGATAGGCAACATTTACATATATTCTGTTAGGGTCTAGTTCAGGAAAAAATGAGCGATGCATGGTGAATAGACTCAAAAGTCCAGCCATGGCAGTAACTATCAAAATTGCGTTCGACCAAATCGGGTATTTTATGAAAAAGGCTATAAACTTCCGCATCATACTACTTTCTAATTACAACTTTTTCTCCTCCCTTAATATTTACCACCGATTCGATAACAACATTAGAATTATTTGGAATTCCTGAAACTGTAACGGTATTTTCTTTGTAGTCAATTACGTTCACCTTTAATGAAGTTAAAGCACTATCTTTTTCAATAATGTAAACTTCATTCTTGCTGATTAGTGCCTTTCTTGGTATTTCAACAACGTTGTCAAAACCATGTCCAATAATATTTGCATCCAAATACATCCCATTATAAAGACCATCTGTTTTACTCGTAATGTTAACAAAAACCGGGACCGTTTGCGTTTGCTGATTTATATAATCTCCAATACGAATAACTTTTCCCTCAAAAGATTTGTTATTATTATCCATAAGCGATACGTGAGATCCTATTGACAATTGATTAATTTTTTCGGTTGCAATTGGAATTTCAATTTCCATGGTATTATCTCTAATTATACTCAATACCGGTGAGCCAGGATTAACAATGGCGCCAACATCCGAAAAAGCATCAATAATACTGCCGTCAAATGGTGCAGAAACAGCATATTTCTTTAGCCGTTCTTCATCACTTTTTATCTGGTAATACTCGGTGAGTATTTTTCTTGAAATAATAAAATTCTTTTCCTTTAATGAGGTAAAGTTTGGTAAACTAGAGATAGGTTCATTTACCTTCATTTCTTTGTAAAATTTGTTCCATGCATTGAATCTATCTGGGAAGTCAATCTTTATGTCAGGTAATATGCTAGTTAATAGAGCTAAAAACCCACTTTTCCTGGCTTTTAGTGCCAATTTTGCATCGGAGCTATTTAGGGCAAATAAAGGTTGTCCTTTTTTAAAATGAACACCTTTTTTTAAGCTGATGGCTGCTATTAACTTACCCTGAACTTCTGATGATACAGTTATCTTAGATGTTGATACGACTCTTCCGTACCCTTTTATTGTAGAAGGTATGCTGTCGTTGGAGATCAGCGATGCTGTCACACTTTTAAATTGCACAGAGTCATGCGTTTCGTCTGACTTTTTTCTGTTTGCTCTGATTTCTTCTGCATTGGCTTCACCATAGCTGATTCCATTGCTTTCACCCATTTTGTATATCATAGACATGAGGATGAGTAAAATGATTGAAGAGACGATTATTAAAACTTGCCTTACTTTCATGTGTGATAATTTGTTGTGCAAATTTAATTGTCCAAGCGTTAGGGAAAAAGGAAATATGGATAAAAGGTTAATACAAAGTTTTTAAGGAGTTTTTACTTCTTAAAAGAGAACTATGAATAACTTTTAAAACCTCAGGTGATTGTCCTTATGTTCCTATTTATATTCGTTTAATGCGTTATCTGTGTTTATTTTTATCATTCTTGATTTCATCAATCTTTTTTGGTCAGGTTGTTGAAATATCCCACAGTTCGGGTAAATACGATGAGTCAATTTTAGTAGAGATAAAAGGTGATTTTACAAAAGCATACTATTCGATTGATGGAAGTAAGCCTTCTAGGCTTTTTTCCAAGCCAATTGAAATTTCCAAAAGCACATTTTTAAAAATAAAGCCGATATTTATTGGAGATTCAATTGATACGCTCATTTCAAGGACTTATATTTTAAATTTCGTAACCAAACTACCAATACTTTCAATTGGAGTTGATGAAGACTTTTTATGGGATAGGGAAAAAGGAATATATGTTTTAGGTGCCCACAGCTTTAAAGATACCACTGGCCATTGGTCCAATGCAAACTATCAAAAAAAATGGGAAAGACCAATCCATATAATTTATTTGGACACAAATAATCAAGAAGGATTTAATCAACAATGTGGGATTAAAATATTTGGTGAATCTACACGAAGACAGCCCGACAAGTCGATGAAAATAATAGCTCGCAGTGAATATGGAATTAGCCGTTTTCATCATGAAGTATTTCCGCAAAAGGATATCGCAGCGTACAAGCAATTAGTTATTCGAACATCAGGTAATGATTATAAAGGTTCTCGTTTTAAAGATGTGTTAAATGCATATTTAGCAAGAAACATGGGGTTAGACTATATGGCTTATCAACCTGTCCAGTTGTTTATGAACGGCCAATATTGGGGGGTGTATAACCTTCGGGAAAAAGTTAACGAACATTATTTATATGAAAATCATGGTGCGCATAAAGATAGCTCTAGTATTGTTATGGGAAGATGGGTTAGACAGCATGGCAGTAGTTCGGATTATATGAAAATGTATAATTGGTTTATGCGTTTGGATACAATGGATAGTGCGGCTTATGAAAAGGCTAAATCCATGTTAGATATCAGAAACTACATTAACTACCGTGTTTTTCAGATTTACCTGAACAATACAGACTCTAGAGGCAATATACGTTATTGGAATTCGAAAGATTTAGATGGGAAATTTAGAATGATTTTATACGATACAGATTTGAGTTTTGGAAATGCCTCTCGAAAATATTTAGTCAAATGTTTAAGTTCTAAGCGAACGGATTGGTTCAATCCGGAATGGAGTACGGTTTATTTGCGTAAGCTAATGCAGCAGGATGAATTTAAGAATAATTTCATTAATCAGATGGCCCACCTTATGAATACCGCACTTCACAGAGATAGTATAATTGCTGCTGTAGATAAATTTGAAGCAATGTATAAAGATGAATTGCCTAGGGACGGAAAATTACTTGCTTCCCATTTGAAAAGAGTGCCATTGTCAGAAGATGACTGGTTAGAAAAAGTAGATCATTTTAGGATGTATGCTAAATTACGGCCGACTCATTTAAGGTCGGAAATGTTAAAGCTTTTAGCTCCAAAAGGTATGTACACATTAAAAATTGCAGGTGATACAGGCAGTATAGTTGTTAATGGAAATTATCCTATAAAACTGCCATTTGAAGGAGTGTATTATAAGGATATACCCTTACCGATTGAAGCTGTTGAAACTGAAGGGTGGCAGTTTATGAAATGGAGTGATGGCGATACTGCTCAAGTAAAGCTAATACACAATTTGGAAGACACACTTTTGGTTCAACCAATATATGAAAAGATTGAAAGTAAGGTAGAAATTGAAAGTAGCATTGAAAATGTAGAGAAAGAAGAGATAAATAAAGCAGGCAATGAATTGATGTTGTTAATTGGGTATGCCTTGCTAGTTTTAGGGTTCCTACTTCTGCTGGTTTACATGGTATTAAAAATTACAAAGAGATAAATCTATTGTTTAATAAACTTAAATGTTCTCATAGAATATGTGCTAACAATTCTAATAAAATATATCCCGTTTGAAAAACCATCTAAGTCAATGGTATGGTTTAAATTGTTTTCTATCTCAATTTTTTCACGAGAAATAATTTTCCCAATTCCGTCTAGAATAGTAAATTCTAAAACTCCATATTCGTTTGGATAAACCCCTGTTATTTGCACAAAATCAACAGTGGGATTAGGATAAAGTACAAGGTTGTTTAAGTCAATTTCAGCAATGTTGAGCAAGTTGTATTCAAATGGATCCGAAGTAAATGTGCAGCCGTATTGATTCGTTGTGATTACTTCATAAATTCCATTGGAAGCAGGAGTGTATGTTTGACTTGAGGCACCCGAAATTTGTATGCCGTCTAAAAACCACATATAACTATTTCCATTGGTGCTCTCCAAGGTGAAATTATTTAGAGAGATTTCTGGACGAATAGGAGTAAAAGCTTTTATGGTTGTTACTGAGTCGATAACAACATCATTTATATCAATAGATACATATGCAGCTGTATCTCCTGAAATATTAAAGCGTACATATTGATTGGTATATATTTCAGTGTCAATATTTGGTGAGTTGCTGTTTGTGTTAAAGTCAAGTGAAGATGCTCCCGCGCCGCCAGAAATAATGTATTTAACTCCATTTAGTTCTCCCCTTTGGTAGCAATGAGAATGTCCATTTAGGACAAAGTCAACATTGTATTGCTCAAAATATGGAACTAAGTCCGTTCGCATATCTTCATTTCCCTGGTACAAATAATAAGTTGTGAATGGAATGTAATAATCAGCGCTCCATGCATTGGTCCAAGGTGGTTGATGAAAAAACATAAATAACCATTGTCTGTCATTACATTGCAATTCTTCCAGCATCCAATTGTGTTGATCTGATCCAATTGAGTAATCTATGTTAGCATCCAAACATATAAATTTTCCATTTCCCCAAGTAAACGAGTAATATCTTTCAGATTGTATTGGATTATTTGTAGGAAGATAAAAGTCATCTAAGTACGTTGCTGCATTATCAGCATAGGTGTCATGATTGCCAATACATGTATATTGACAAGCGTTTTTCAATAAATCCGTGTAAGGCCCAAAAAATACTTCATCATAGTTGTCTCCTACACCTTGGTCTATATCTCCTGTTACAATGCCAAATTCAGTGCTATCGGCGATCATAAGGGCAGCAATATCGTTTTGAACAGTGTTGTTGTACCCACAATCTCCATAATGTGAAAATGCCATTTTTGTAGAAGCGTCTGTTTTGGCGGTATAAAAGAAATCTAATGCGGAAATAAATCCGCCATCTGTAGATGTTCTATAGTAGTATTTTGTATTTGCAGTAAGTCCAGAAATGTCAAAATAATGTTTCTGAGTTGCGCCGGATTCAGTTAATGTGTTATTCAGGTTAAATGCATCAGTACCCCATTCAATGGCTCCTGTGCTTAGAGACGACGTTCGCCATGCTATTGTTACTCCAGTTTCTGTTGGTCTTTGTATAAAATTGTAGCGGTCAACAACTTGCCCGTAAGATAGGGTAGAGCTAAGTAGTAGTAATAAGAGTATGAAACGCATTTTATTTTTTTTACAAATATATTTAAGTGAGATGTTAATTGTATGGTTAAAATAAAATA
>JAQWQH010000054.1 GCA_029244805.1 Flavobacteriales bacterium | reverse complement strand
TGTAGTCTCTAATTGAAAAAATTCATGAAATGATTTTAATTGTATTTCTAGAAAATCCGGGTACGGAAATTTGCCTTTACTTGAAGCGAAATTAATCCTGTTTGAAATATTATCTACAGTTGCCAAGGTTACTAATTTCATTCAAAAGGTTTAAGTACTTTCCTCCGATAAAATCGGGGTGGAAGTGCTTAAACCATTTTGTGGTTTATAACCACAAATAAATCTTCGCGTTTGTTTAATAAAAAAAATAGTAACCTTGGCAACTGTAGATAATATTTCAAACAGGATTAATTTTGCTTCAAGTAAAGGCAAATTTCCATACCCGGATTTTCTAGAAATACAATTAAAATCATTTCATGAATTTTTTCAATTAGAGACTACTCCAGAAAACAGACATTCAGAAGGTCTGTTTAAAGTTTTTAGTGAAAACTTTCCGATAACTGATACTAGAAATCAGTTTGTATTAGAATTCTTAGATTATTTCGTCGACCCTCCTCGTTATACGATGGATGAGTGCGTTGAAAGAGGATTAACATATTCCGTTCCTCTTAAAGCTGTTCTTAAGCTTTATTGCACTGACCCTGAACATGAAGATTTCGAAACAATTGTTCAAGAGGTATATCTTGGAACAATTCCATATATGACACCTCGTGGTTCTTTCGTAGTGAATGGTGCAGAGCGGGTTATCGTTTCGCAGTTGCATAGATCACCTGGTGTGTTCTTTGGTCAAAGTCGTCATGCAAATGGCACAAAATTATACTCTGCTAGGGTTATTCCTTTTAGAGGTTCATGGATCGAATTTGCTACAGACATTAATAATGTAATGTATGCTTACATCGACCGTAAGAAAAAATTACCTGTTACTACTTTATTTAGGGCAATTGGATACGAAAGTGATAAAGATATACTTGAAATATTTGATCTTGCTGATGAATTGAAAGTGACAAAAACCTCATTAAAAGGGGCTGTTGGAAGAAAGTTAGCTGCACGTGTTCTCAAATCATGGGTAGAAGACTTCGTAGATGAAGATACGGGAGAGGTTGTTTCTATTGAAAGAAATGAAGTAATAATTGATCGTGAGACAATTATTGAAAAAGACCATATTGAACAAATAATAGATGCTGGAGTAAAAAATATTATCCTACATAAAGAAGGAGATGCAAGCGCAGCTGATTTTGCAATTATCTATAACACATTGCAAAAAGATACTTCTAATTCAGAAAAAGAAGCGGTGGAGCATATTTATCGTCAGTTACGTAACGCTGAACCGCCAGATGAGGAAACTGCAAGAGGAGTTATTGATAAATTATTCTTTTCTGAACAGCGCTATGATTTAGGAGAAGTTGGTCGTTATAGAATAAACAAAAAATTAAAACTTACTGAATCACCAGACCAGAGAGTTTTAACGAAGAATGATATAATCTCTATTGTTAAGTATTTGATTGAATTAATTAACTCTAAAACAGATGTGGATGATATTGATCACTTAAGTAATAGACGTGTTAGAACTGTAGGAGAACAATTACACAACCAATTTGGGGTTGGATTGGCTCGTATGGCTAGGACTATCCGTGAAAGAATGAACGTTCGTGATAACGAGGTTTTTACACCTATCGATTTGATTAATGCGAAAACGCTTTCGTCTGTTATAAACTCTTTCTTTGGAACCAATCAGTTGTCTCAATTTATGGATCAAACGAATCCATTAGCTGAGGTTACTCACAAGCGTAGATTGTCTGCACTAGGGCCTGGAGGTTTATCGAGAGAAAGAGCTGGGTTCGAGGTACGTGATGTTCACTATACACATTATGGCAGATTATGTACTATTGAAACACCTGAGGGTCCAAATATTGGACTGATTTCTTCTCTTTGTGTATTCGCCAAAGTTAACCGTTTAGGTTTTATCGAAACACCTTATAGAGATGTTAAAAATGGTAAAGTAGATTTAAAGCAAAATCCAATTTATCTCAGCGCTGAAGAAGAAGAAGATAAAAATATTGCGCAAGCAAATGCCGATGTAGATTCCAAAGGGAATTTTCTTGGTGATAAGGTTGTGTCTCGTCTAATTGGGGATTTTCCAGTTGTTGAGCCAAAAGATTTGGACTTGATGGATGTAGGAGCAAATCAGATTGCTTCAATTGCAGCTTCTTGTATTCCTTTCTTGGAACATGATGATGCCAACAGAGCCTTAATGGGTTCTAACATGCAACGTCAAGCTGTTCCTCTACTAATACCGAAATCCCCAATTGTTGGAACAGGAATTGAACACTTGGTTGCTAGAGATTCCCGTGTGTTAATACATGCAGAAGGAGATGGTGTTGTTCATTATGTGGACTCGGAAGAAATTCACGTTAAATATAAATTGACTGCAGCACAAAAGATTGTTCGTTTCGAAGATGAAATCAAAGTTTATAAATTAGTTAAATATAGAAAAACCAACCAAGGAACTTCTATTAACTTAACACCTATTGTAATGAAAGGTGATAAGGTTACTGAAGGACAAGTAATGGTTGAAGGTTATGCTACGCAAAAAGGGGAATTGGCATTAGGTCAAAATTTAAAAGTAGCCTTCATGCCTTGGAAAGGATATAACTTCGAGGATGCAATTGTGATTTCAGAACGGGTAGTTCGTGAGGATGTTTTTACTTCTATTCATATAGA